>NZ_JAIUKC010000043.1:0-32763 GCF_020177435.1 Saccharopolyspora sp. 7B
CCCGGTGTTCCGGCTCCCCCAGGTTTGCGCCCGGACCGCCCCCGCCCGATCCCGTCCGCCCCCCGGTGCGGGCGGGTCTCCGGCTCGGCCCCGGCACGCGCTGAAGTCTGCCGTGGCCGGGGGCCCCGCAAGACCGTGAGAGCCCGCGGTGCCGCTGAGTAGAGCTACGCAACTCCACCGGGGGGCCGACGACGATGCTACGGGGGCGGGGAAGGGTTGTCAAAAACCGGGGCGCGGGCGCCCCCCCAACCCGGGGCCGGACCCCCCCGGGGGGGGCGGGGGGCGGGCGGGGGGGCCCCCCCCCCCCCCCCCCGGCGCCCCTCCGACCGATGGCCGGAACCGCCCGGTGTCAGATCGCCGCCACCCCGGTCTCCCCCGTCCGGACCCGCACCACGGAATCCACCGCGGTGACCCAGACCTTGCCGTCGCCGACCTTGCCGGTGCGGGCGGCACGCACGATCCCGTCGACGACCTCACCCACCGCCACGTCGTCCACGACGACCTCGACCCGGACCTTCTCCACGAAGTCCACCGCGTACTCGGCGCCGCGGTACACCTCGGTGTGGCCCTGCTGCCTGCCGTATCCCTGGACGTCGCTGACGGTCATGCCGAGCACGCCCAGCCTCCCCAGCGCGTCCTTGAGCGCGTCCAGCCTGCTGGGCTGGACGATCGCGGTCACCAGCTTCATGCGTTGCTGCCCTCCAGCTCGCGGTCGGCGCCGTCGGTGCGCACCGCCGGGCGGCGCGCGGAACGGCCGTCGCCGAAGTGGTACGCGGATTCGGCGTGCTCGGTCTCGTCGACGCCTTCGGCCTCGTCCTCCGGGCTCAGCCGGAAACCGACGGTGGCCTTGACGATCCAGGCCAGCAGCAGGCTCAGCGCGAACGAGTAGGCGAACACGACCACGGCGCCCACCGCCTGTCGCCACAGCTGGTCGAAGCCACCGCCGTAGAGCAGCCCGTTCACCCCGGCGGGCGCCGAACCGGAGGCGAAGAACCCGACCAGCAGGGTGCCGACCAGGCCGCCAACCAGGTGCACGCCGACCACGTCGAGCGAGTCGTCGAAGCCGAACCGGTACTTCAGGCTCAGGGCCAGCGCGCACACCGCGCCGGTGATCCCGCCGACCGCGATCGCGCCCAGCGGCGTCACCGACGAGCAGGCCGGGGTGATCGCCACGAGACCGGCGATGATGCCGGAGGCCGCGCCGAGCGTGGTGGCGTGACCGTCGCGCACCCGCTCCACCAGCAGCCAGGCCAGCATCGCCGCGCACGTCGCCACCAGCGTGTTCACCAGCACCACCGCCGCCGAGTTGTCGGCGGCCAACGCGGAACCGGCGTTGAAGCCGAACCAGCCGAACCAGAGCAGCCCGGCGCCGAGCACCACGAACGGCAGGCTGTGCGGCTTCCCGGTGCCCTTCGGCCAGCCCGCCCGCTTGCCGAGCACCAGCGCCAGGGCCAGCGCGGCCGCACCGGCGTTGATGTGCACCGCGGTACCGCCCGCGAAGTCGATGGCGGCGAGCCGGTTCGCGATCCAGCCGCCGACCGCGGTCACGTTCCCCGCATCGTCGGTCTCGTCGAACGCGAACACCCAGTGCGCCACCGGGAAGTACACGACGGTCGCCCACAACCCCGCGAACAGCAGCCACGGCCCGAAGCGGGCCCGGTCGGCGATGGCGCCGGAGATCAGCGCGACCGTCAGGATCGCGAACATGGCCTGGAAACCGGCGAACGCCAGCGTCGGGATCGTCCCGGACAGCTGGTCCTCGCCGAGCAGCCCGTCGAGCCCGAAGAACTGCACCGGGTCACCGAGCAGCCCGAGCCCGCCGAGGTCCCTGCCGAACGCGGCCGAGTACCCGAACAGCACCCACAGGACGCCGACGACGCCCATCGCTCCCAGACTCATCATGATCATGTTGAGCACGCCGCGGGCGCGCACCATGCCGCCGTAGAAGAAAGCCAGCCCTGGTGTCATGAGCAGCACCAGCGCGGCGCTGATCAGCACCCATGCGGTATCGCCTGAATTCACGTCGCCTCCCCGTGCGAACCGGTTGGGCGCATCCTGGGGAATGCCTGTTTCAGGCGATCCGTCCGCTCGTTTCCCCGCCGTGAACTGTCCGGGCCCTCGTGTTACGGCGACGTTCCCCGGTCACCACCAGGTCACGCGTCGAGCCGAGATCCGGCCGCCGAGTTCACTCCGCGCGCACCACGTTCAGCGAGGCCAGGACGGCGTCCCGATCGTTGATCGAGTCCAGCGCGTCCACCGGGAGCTCGAAGTAGTACAGCAGTTCCCGCAGCTCAGCGGCCTCTTCGGGGGACAGCGGGATGTTCTTCTCGCACAGCGTGCAAGCGATGCTGTCCAAGACCAGCCCGTGCTCCCCGGCCCGTGCAGCGCTCGACAGGTACGACGCGAAAACGCCCGGGGCCCGCCGTTGCACGGCGGACAGCAGATCGTCGACCCGATCCATGAACTCGTGCTCGTCCATGCTCATCGCTTCCTCCTCGGGTTTTCGATCACGCCTGGGCCGCCTTGCGGGAAGGTGGTCACCACCGATCCATCGGGATCCAGGATGACGACGATACGAACCCCGTCCCGAACACCGTTGACCAGCCAGCGCCCATCAGGTTCGTGCACTGGCGGCTGATCCGGATTCCGCCCCACGCTGCGCGCATTGTTCAAGATCAATTCCCGGTCCCATTCCGCCGGGAATTCGGTCTTGCCCGGAGCACCCGTGCCCGCGAGATGCCCGCCGCCCGTGCGGTCCCCGCCCAGGACGTGCGCCTCCCGCGCCGCCGTGATGTGCACCGAAGCCGGGTCGGGGTGCGGTTCGTCCACCGCGGCCCAGCCGTCGTACGGCGCGTCTCCCAGCCGCTGTTCGAGCCCTGCGTCCACCTGGGAGTAGACCCGGCTCTCGGAACCGATCTCGGTGTCCGAGCCCGCCCATTCCCGCAACCGGGCGGCGGCGCCGCTGTCGGCGAGGCGTGCGACGGCGACTTCCCGGTCGGCGTCGTAGTTGCTCTTGATCCGTTCCACGATCGCGAGCACCGCGAAGTACTCCCCGACGTCCACGGCGGCGGACGCCGCTTTCGCCCAGGGACCCGGTAGGTAGCCCAGGGCCGTGGCCAGGACGTCGAGGAACCGGTCAGCTTCACGCTGTTCGGCGAGCGTGCGCATGCCCTGCTGCGCTCGCTGGACGCCCTTCGCCAGTTCGCGGCACGACTGGGCGAGCAGGGTGGTGGTCGCCGTGACGGCGGGGAAGATCTGCGCGGTCCCGCACAGCTGGGACTTCGTCTCCCAGTACCCGCGAATCCGGTCGAACACCTCTCCCCGGTTGTCCCGCACGAGACCGTCGATCAGCGCGTCGCCTTCCGCCGAGATCTCGTGCAGCACTCCGACCAGGTGCTCCCATTCGCCCGCGGCGAACCGGAGCCGCTCCGGATACCCGTCCGGCCAGTAGTCGAACGCCCAGTCCGGGCGCGGTTGCGCAGGCGCGGCCGCGGCGCAGGACGGCGGCGGGGCGCTCGGACGCACCTCATCGACACCGAGCGCGGGCAACCGGTTCGGAACGCGGGAGCCGTGCCCGGCCGTGGAGGCGAGCTCGGAGTCGACGTAGTTGTTGCCGGTGTCCGTCATCCCCTGCGCGATCCCGCCGAGCACGTTCGTTGCGGCGCGCAACGTTCCCCACAACATCCGCACCGCGTGGTCGTACAACGATCGCCACGACGCCAGCACCGGATCCGCCCCGGCCATACCGGCCGCCGACTCGGCCAGGTTCCTGCTGATCCACGCCATGTTGTCGGCGAGACGCTGTTGGAGCCCGTAGAACGAGCGCGCCACGCGGCGGAGTTCCTCGACCGAGACGTCCACCTCGTCGGCGCCCGCGGACCCGCCCGCCGACATCGGCGCGGTGCCCGCCGGGCCTGCGGAACCGCCGGACGCGGCCGGGCCACCCCAGATACCGAGGTTGGCCCCATGCGCGTGCCGGTAGTTCTCGTCGATCTCCGCCAGCAGGCGCGCCAATGCGGCCAGGTTCAGGGCCATCTCGTCCGCGGCCCGCATCCACTCCGCCCGTGCCGCGTCGAAGCTCTCCGCGGCGACGCCCGACCAGCCGGCTCGGAGCGGACCCAGGTAGGCGTCGAGCCGGGCGAGCTGTTCCTCGATGTCGGCACCGGTGCCTTCGACCGAATGCCGCGCCTCGCCGAGCGAGGCGTACCGAACCGCGAACCTGTCCACTGCGCCCCTCCGCGAGCTGATCTTCAGGCATTCTCGCGGTCGAGCGACTCGGCGTTCAACCGGTTCCGGGGGGTTCGGGGGCCGGTCAGCCGAGGAGGGCGTCGACGAAGGCGGCGGGCTCGAAGGGGGCCAGGTCGTCCGGGCCTTCGCCGAGGCCGACGAGCTTGACCGGAACGCCCAGCTCGCGCTGCACCTGGAAGACGATGCCGCCCTTCGCGGTGCCGTCCAGCTTGGTGAGCACGATGCCCGTCACGTCCACGACCTCGGAGAACACCCGGGCCTGCACCAGCCCGTTCTGCCCGGTGGTGGCGTCCAGCACCAGCAGCACCTCGTCGACCTGGGCGCGCTTCTCCACCACCCGCTTGACCTTGCCGAGCTCGTCCATCAGCCCGGTCTTGGTGTGCAGCCGGCCCGCGGTGTCGATCAGCACCGCGTCCACGCCGCTGTCGGTGGCGCGGGAGACCGATTCGAACGCGACGCTCGCCGGGTCCTGGCCCTCGTTGCCGCGCACCACCTCGGCGCCGACCCGCTCACCCCAGGTGGCGAGCTGTTCGACGGCGGCGGCGCGGAACGTGTCGGCGGCGCCGAGCAGCACCCGGTGGCCGTCGGCGACCAGCACCCGCGCCAGCTTGCCGGTGGTGGTGGTCTTGCCGGTGCCGTTGACGCCGACGACCAGCAGCACCGCGGGCTTGCCGCCGTCGGCCGGGTCGCCGTGCGGCAGGGCGCGCACCGAGCGCTGCGCCTCGGTGCTCAGCGCGTCGATGAGGACCTCGCGCAGCAGCGCCCGCGCCTCGTCGGGGGTGCGCACGCCGCGCGAGGCGATCTCGGTGCGCAGCCGCTCCACGATCTCGGTCGTGGTGGCCGCGCCCAGGTCGGCCAGCAGCAGCGTGTCCTCGACCTCTTCCCAGGAGTCCTCGTCCAGGTCGCCCGCGCCCAGCAGGCCCAGCAGGCCCTGGCCGAACGTGGAGCGGGACCGGGACAGCCTGCCGCGCAGCCGCTCCAACCGGCCCGCGGTCGGCTCGATCTCCTCGACCTCGGTGACCGGTTCGGCGGCGGGCGCCGGTTCCGGCGGGGTCTCCACCCGTCCTTGGTCGGGCACGCGGGTCGCGGTGCCGGTCGAGTCGTCGCCGGGGATCTCGTCGGCGACGACCGAGCCACCGTCGGCGCCGTCCTGGACGCGTTCGGCGTCGGTCTCGGTCGCGCCGGAGCCGGTGTCGGTGTCGGTGTCGGTGGTGTCGGCGGGCTGCTCGCGGGGCGTGCCGGTCTCGGCCTCGACCTCGCCCTCGGCGGGCAGCGGCACGTCCACGATGCCGCGGCGCGCGCTGTCCCTCGGTTCCGCGGCGTCGTCGCCCACGCCGGGCTGGCCCTCGGTCTCCGGACGCTCCGGGACCGGGTGCTCCGGCTGGTCCGCCTCCGCGGGCGCGGCGGTCGCCCCGCCGCTGGAGAAGCTGAACCCGCCGCCCGCCTGGTACCCGCCGCCCTGCACCGCCGGGCGCTCCGCCTCCTGCTCGCGGAGGCTGATGCGGCGCCTGCGCGCCAGCACGATGCCGGCGACCACGGCCAGCACCAGCAGGACGGCGACGACAACGACGACCAGGATCAGGTTCGAGGTGGACACGGCGCCCATCCTCGCACCCGCCCGGAGCAGCAGCGGGACAACCCCAAGGTGGGCGATTCACCAACAATGGCGGAAAGGCGCTTGCGTCCCCCAGCTCGGTGCAATACACCACTGAGCATGTCCTCATGGCGAGTCCTCGGCCTGCTCTCCGGCACGTCGATGGACGGCATCGACGTCGCCGCCGCCGAGCTGAGCACCGCGGGCGACGGCGTCGTCGAACTGCGGCCGCTCGGGTTCGCCGAGGTCCCCTACCCGCCCGCGCTGCGCGAACGGCTGCAGGCCGCGCTGCCACCGGCGGCCGTGGACGCGCGGGAGTTCTGCGTGCTCGACACCGAGGTCGGCCGCGCCTTCGCCGACGCGGCCCGGCACGGCCTCGCCGAGTTCGGCGGCGCCGACCTGATCTCCTCGCTCGGCCAGACGCTCTACCACTGGGTGGAGGACGGGCGGGCGCGCGGCACCACCCAGCTCGGCAGGCCCGCGTGGATCGCCGAAGCCACCGGGTTGCCGGTGCTCGCCGACCTGCGCGCCCGCGACGTCGCCGCGGGCGGGCACGGCGCGCCGCTCGCCGGGGTGCTCGACGCGCTGTGGCTCGCCGACCGGCCGGGGCCGGTCATCGCGCTCAACATCGGCGGCATCGCCAACATCACCGTCGTCGGCGGCCCCGAACCGCTCGCCTACGACACCGGGCCCGGCAACGCGCTGCTCGACGCCGCCGCCGCGCGCGTCACCGGCGGTGCGGCGGCCGGCGACGTCGACGGACGGCTCGCCGCTGCGGGGCGGGTGCGGCCGGAACTCCTCGAACGGTTGCTCGCCGACGCCTACTACCGGGCGGAGCCGCCGAAGTCGACCGGCAAGGAGCACTTCAACGCCGCCTACCTCGACGAGGTCCTGCGCGGCACCGACCTCGACGGGCCCGACCTGCTCGCCACGCTCACCGAGCTCACCGCCGCCACCGTCGCCGACGCCTGCCACCGGCACCGCGCGCGCGAGGTCGTCGCCTCCGGCGGCGGGGTGCGCAACCCGGCGCTGCTGGCCGCGCTGCGGCGCAGGCTCGGCACCGGGGTGGACCTGCACGTCAGCGACGACCTCGGGTTGCCCGCCGCGGGCAAGGAGGGTTACCTCGCGGCGCTGCTGGGCTGGCTGACCTGGAACGGGCTGCCCGGCAACGTGCCCGGCACGACCGGCGCCGACGGCCCCCGGCTGCTCGGCTCGCTCACCCCCGGAACCGGACCGCTGCGCCTGCCCGAACCCGCGGCCGGACCGGTGCGGAGCCTGCGCATCACCCACCCCACGACACTGGAGGCCGAATGAGGTCGATCGATCTCATCGTGATCGGGCTGTACCTGGTCGCGATGCCGCTGCTGGGCCTGCTGCTCAGCGGCAGGCAGCGCAGCTCGCAGGAGTACTTCGTCGGCAGCCGGACCCTGCCGTGGTGGGCGGTGTGCTTCTCCGTCGTCGCCACCGAGACCTCGACGCTGACCGTGATCAGCGTGCCGACGGTCGCCTACCTCGGCACCTTCACCTACCTCCAGCTGGCCATCGGGTACCTGATCGGCCGCGTCGTGGTGGCGTTCGTGCTGCTGCCCAAGTACTACGCCGGGAACCTGGTCAGCGCCTACGAATTCCTCGGGCAGCGGTTCGGCTCCGGGTTGCAGGGCACCGCGTCGGTGACCTTCCTGATCACCCGGCTGCTCGCGGACGGGCTGCGGCTGTTCGCCACCGCGATCCCGGTGAAGGTGATGCTGGAGGTGTTCGGCCTCAGCGTCTCCTACTGGCAGATCGTGCTCGCGCTGTCGGTGCTGACCGTGATCTACACCTACCTCGGCGGGATCAAGGCCGTCGTGTGGGTCGACGCGATCCAGATGTTCGTCTACGTGGCCGGTGCGGTGCTGGCCGCGGTGGTGCTCGCGGGCGAGCTGCCCGGGGACTGGGTCTCGACCGCCTGGGAAGCGGGCAAGTTCCAGCTGTTCGACTTCGGGTCGTCCATCGTCACCGAGCAGTACGCGTTCTTCACCGCGGTGATCGGCGGCGCCGTGTTCGCGATGGCCTCGCACGGCGCCGACCAGCTGATGGTGCAGCGGCTGCTGTCCTGCCGGAACCTGCGGGACAGCCAGCTCGCCCTGATCACCAGCGGGGTCGTGGTGGCGGTGCAGTTCGCGCTGTTCCTGTTCATCGGCACCCAGCTGTGGTCCTTCTACCAGGGGGCCGATCCCGCGTCGTTGGGCATGGGCAGCGACGACGAGCTGTTCCCCCGGTTCATCGTGACCGAGCTGCCGCCCGGCGTGTCCGGGCTGCTGATCGCCGGCATCCTCGCCGCGGCGATGAGCACCCTGTCGTCCTCGCTGAACTCGCTGTCCACCTCCACCGTCAGCGACCTGTACCGGCGGATCGGGGGCAGCGGGGCGGACGATTCGAGCGTGCTGCGGCTCGGCAAGATGTGGACGCTGATCTGGGCGCTGGTGTTCGTGGTGTTCGCGTCCCTGTTCAGCAGCACCGACAACCCCGTCGTGGAGATCGGGCTGAGCATCGCCAGCTACACCTACGGCGCGCTGCTCGGCGCCTTCCTGCTGGGGCTGCTGGTGAAGCGGGCGCGGCAGAGCGACGCGATCATCGCCTTCGTGGCGACGCTGGTCGTGGTGCTCGTCCTGGCGTTCGGCGTGACGTTCCCGGACGGCGAGGGCGGCGAGGCGTCGCTGGCGTTCCCGTGGTTCACGCCCGTCGGGGTGATCGTCACGCTGCTGGTCGGCGGCCTGCTGTCGCTGCGGCACCCGGCGCCGCCCGAAGCGGAGAAGGTGGCGGCCACCGCCGACTCCGCCTGAAACCGCCGGTGAACGGCCCGCTCGCGGTGCGGGTGAGCCGTTCACCGCCGGTCGTCCTGCGCAATGCTCGCTGTTATTAGTGGCTGAAGCGTGATCAACGATCATCGCTGATCGTCGGACCGGGATCCCGGTGCTGGTCAGGCGCCGTCCTGGTCGGAATCGGCGGAGAGCACGATCGACGCCAGGTAGCCGTCGTCCTCCGGCACCACCTTCAGCAGCATCGAATCCTCGAAGATGTTGTCACCGTCGTTGAACGTGTCCCGCCCGGTGTGCTCGCTGTACGGGGCCCGCGCGAACACCGCCGAGTTCAGCTGCTCGTCGAACATGAGCTGGCTGGTCAGCACCCGCTCGTTGCTGACGTGCACCATCACGTGGACGTGCACCGTGCGGCCGGTGTACCAGCCGGGCCAGATGGTGGTGAACTCGACGACGCCGTCGGCGTTGCTGACCTGGGCGCCGCGCAGGTAGCGCTTGTCGTCGGTGGGCACCAGGTCCTGGTCCCCGCCGCCCCCACCGGGTCCTCCACCGCCCGGCTTCTCGCCGTCCTCCGGCGGCGGTCCCGGCGGCATGCCCCCGCCGCCGCCGGAGGACTGGGACTCGGCACCCGAGTACAGCCCGGCCGCGTCGCAGTGCCAGATCTCCACGACCGCGTTCGGCAGCGCCGCGCAGGTCTCGCTGTCCTGCACCTTCAGCGCCAGCCGCAGCCGCACGCCCTGCCGGTCCTCCCGGATGTCGCTGCGGACCTTGTCCGCGTCGAAGTAGTACGGCCCCTGCGTGGTGTCCGGGGTGAGCGTGCAGGTGTTCACGCCGGAGAACAGGTCCGACGCGTCCGCCGCGGTCTGCGGGGTGAGCGCTTGGCTCTCCCCCGTGGAAGTGGTGACGGTGGTGCTGCCGCCCGCCTGCGAGCCGCAGGCCGCGAGCAACGTGCCCAAGCCGATCGAGCCGACGCCGGCGAACATCGATCGCCTGCTGACCCGCTGCCCTTCGTGGTGGTCCGACATGCCGCCCTCTTTCGCAGTCTCGTTCGCGGAACGAGTTCGAAGTTAGAGCGGCGAGCTGCGAGGAGGCTGGGAACCGGCTGCGAGATCACCGGGCGTGCGGGGTCAGCTCCCGGCGGAGTCCTCGGGTGCGGCGGCGTCCTGCTCGGGAGCCGGGTCCTCCTGCGCCGGATCTTCCTGCGCCGGGTCCTCCTGCGCTCCAGCGGGAGCCGCGTCCTGCGCTCCAGCGGTGGCCGGGGCCTCCTGCGCCGACGTGGGCGCCGCGTCCGCGGGCACCGCGCCGTCGGCCACCGCCTCCGGCGCGGGCCCCTCGCCGGACTTCCCGGTTTTCCCGCCGCGCAGCCGCTGCGAGATGACCGTGGTGATCCCGTCCCCGCGCATGCTCACGCCGTAGAGCGCGTCGGCAATCTCCATCGTCGGCTTCTGGTGCGTGATGATGAGCAGCTGCGAGGTGCTGCGCAGCTGGTCCAGCAGGATGATCAGCCGCCGCAGGTTCGTGTCGTCCAGCGCGGCCTCGACCTCGTCGAGCACGTAGAACGGCGACGGGCGCGCCCGGAAGATCGACACCAGCATGGCGACCGCCGTCAGCGACTTCTCCCCGCCGGACAGCAGCGACAGCCGCTTGACCTTCTTGCCCGGCGGCCGCGCTTCCACCTCGATGCCGGTGGTGAGCATGTCGTCCGGGTCGGTGAGCACCAGCTTTCCGTCGCCGCCGGGGAACAGCACCGAGAACACCTTCTCGAACTCGGCGGCGACGTCGTGGAACGCGGACTGGAAGACCTCCAGGATCTTCTCGTCGACTTCCTTCACGACGTCCAGCAGGTCGCGGCGGGTGGACTTGATGTCCTCCAGCTGCGTGGACAGGAAGCGGTAGCGCTCCTCCAGCGCCGCGTACTCCTCCAGCGCCAGCGGGTTGACCTTGCCCAGCAGCGACAGGTCCTTCTCGGCGCGCTTGGCGCGGCGTTCCTGGGTAGCGCGGTCGTAGGGCACCGACGGCGGCATGGTGACCTCTTCGCCGCGCTCCTTCGCCGCCTCGTACTCGGCGACCTCGGCGGGACTCGGCGGGACCGGGACGGTGGGGCCGTACTCCTCGGCGAGGTCGTCGAGGCCGATGCCGAAATCTTCGATGATCTTCGATTCGAGCTGTTCGATGCGCAGCCGCTGCTCGGCGCGCACCACCTCGTCGCGGTGGACCGCGTCGGTGAGCTTTTCCAGCTCGCCGCTGAGCTCCCGCACCCGCGCGCGCACCGCGCCCAGCGCCTGCTCGTGCTCGCTCTGCAACGCCTGCGCGGTGTCGCGTTCCTCGGTGGCCGCCCGCAGCGACACCGCGATCCGTTCCAACGCGGCTTCGGCACCGTCCACGACGGCCTTCGCGACGCGGGCGCCGCGCTCCCTGGCCTGGCGGGCCGCTTCGGCGCGGGCGCGGGCCTCGCGCTCCTGCCGGGCGGCGCGGCGCAGCTGGTCGGCGCGTCCCTGCACGGCGCGGGCGCGTTCCTCCGCGGTGCGCTGGCCGAGGCGGGCGTCCATCTCCTCCTGGCGCAGGGTGCCGAGCTCGCCGCCGAGCCGGTCGCGCAGCTCCGTGTCCGGTTCGGCCTGCTCCTCCTGCTCGTCCTTGACGGCGGCGAGGCGCTCCTCCAGCTCCGCCAGCGAGGCCAGCGCCTGCTCGCGGGACTGCTCGACCTTGGCGCGCTGCTGGCGGACCCGCTCCACCTCGGCCACCGCGGACTGGGCGGCCTTGCGCAGGCTGGAGACGCGTTCGGAGCTGCGGGCCGCGGCGACCTTCGCCTCGTTGATCTGCTCCTGCACGGCGCGGACCTCGTCGCGGCGGGATTCCTCCTCGGCGCGGGCGCCCTCCAGCGCCGCCGAGTGCTGCTCCTGGCGGCGCTGCGCGGCGGCCAGCTCCTGCTCGGCCTCGGCGACGGCGGCCTGCACCTCGATGACGCTCTGCCCGTCGTCGGAACCGCCGGTGGCCCAGTGCCCGCCGAGCACGTCGCCGTCGCGGGTCACCGCCCGCACTTCGGGATTCCGCCGCACCACGTCGCGGGCGGCGGCGAGGTCGTCGACCACGGCCATCCGGTCCAGCGCCGTGGTCACCGCCGCGCGCAGCCCGTCCGGGGCGCGCACCAGGTCCACCGCCCAGTCCGCTCCCGCGGGCAGCTGCGGCCAGCCGGTGCGGTCCGGTTCGGCCGTGCCGCCGACGAGCACCCCGGCCTTGCCCGCGGCGTCGGACTTGAGCAGTTCCAGGGCGCGCACCGCATCGTCCACCCCGGACACGGCCACGGCGTCCGCGACGGCGCCGAGCGCCGCGGCCAGCGCCGCTTCCGCACCGGTGTCCACGGTCAGCAGCGCCGCCACCGAACCGAGCAGGCCCGGCACCTTCTCCCCCGCGCCGAGCAGCGCGCCCGCGCCGTCCTTGCGGTTCAGGCCCATCGACAGCGCCTCGACCCTGGCCTGCCAGGACGCGATCTCGCGCTCGGCGGCGCGTTCGGCCTTGACCAGCTCCTCCACCCGGGAGCGGGCGGCGTCCCGGGCCGCGGCCGCGTTCGCCTGGCGCTCCGGAAGCCCCGCATCATCGGATTCCTGGCCGCCGCTCTCCGCTTCGGCGTCGGCGAACGCCGTCTCGGCGACCTCGGCGCGCTCCTGCGATTCGGCGAGCGAGACGTTCAGCCGCTCCAGCTCGTCGGAGGTGGCGCTCGCCTTGCTGCGCATCGATTCGACCTGGCCGGAGAGCCGGGCTACGCCTTCGCGGCGGTCGGCGATGGCGCGGACCGCAGCCATGTGCTCGCGCTCGGCCTCCTTGAGCCGGTCCTCCAGCTCGGAGCGGCGGCGCACCACCTCGGCGAGGACCTCGCGGGCGGTCTCGACCTCCTCGCGGAGCTCGATCTCCTGCTCGGCGGCCTCTTCCGCTTCGGCGTCGAGCTGGTCGGGGTCGCGGCCGGTGCGCTGCTCGGTGTTCTGCGCGGTGAGGTGCTTGTGCCGTTCCGCGGCGAGGCGCAGCGTGCCGTGCAGCCGCTCCTCCAGCGCGGACAGCCGGTACCAGGTGTCCTGGGCGCGGTGGAGTCGCGGCGCGTCGGCGGCGACCTTCTCCTCCAGCCCCTTCTCCTCGGACTGGGCGAACTGCAGGCCGCGCTCGACCTCGGCGCGCTTGGCCTTCGCCTCTTCCTGGTCGGCCTGGTCGCGGGCCAGCTCGGCGCGGGAGGACAGCAGGTCGTCGGCGATGAGCCGCAGCCGGGCGTCGCGCAGGTCGGCCTGCACGGTCTGCGCCTTGCGGGCGATCTCGGCCTGCTTGCCGAGCGGCTTCAGCTGGCGGCGCAGCTCCCCGGTGAGGTCGGTGAGCCGGGTCAGGTTGGCCTGCATCGCGTCGAGCTTGCGGAGCGCCTTCTCCTTGCGCTTGCGGTGCTTGAGCACGCCCGCGGCCTCCTCGACGAGCCTGCGGTGCTCGTCCGGCTTGGCCTGCAGGATGGAGGCGAGCTGGCCCTGGCCGACGATGACGTGCATCTCACGGCCGATGCCGGAGTCCGACAGCAGCTCCTGCACGTCCATCAGGCGGCAGCTGTTGCCGTTGATCTCGTACTCGCTGGCGCCGTCCCGGTACATCCGGCGGGTGATCGACACCTCGGTGTACTCGATGGGCAGCGCGCCGTCGGAGTTGTCGATGGTGAGCGTGACCTCGGCGCGGCCCAGCGGCGCGCGGCCGGAGGTGCCGGCGAAGATGACGTCCTCCATCTTGCCGCCGCGCAGGTCCTTGGCGCCCTGCTCGCCCATCACCCAGCGCAGCGCGTCCAGCACGTTCGACTTGCCGGAGCCGTTGGGCCCGACCACGCAGGTGATGCCCGGTTCGAAGCGCAGCGTGGTGGCCGAGGCGAAGGACTTGAACCCTTTGAGCGTCAGGCTCTTCAAGTGCACGGCTGCGATCGACCTTTCCGCGAGTGCTGCCTGCGTGCGGCGTTCGGCAGAGCCTACCCGCCGCGATGTTCACCACCGGCGGAACCGGGCCGGGCGGGGCGGGTCAGCGTTCGACGAAGCCCGTGCGGTCGCCCTTCGGCTCGGACCACTGCTCGGCGACGTGCTCGACCTCGCCGGGGGTCCCGCCGGAGCGCAGCGCCGCCAACAGCCGCTCGCAGGCGTCCCGCGGACCTTCGGCGACCACTTCGACGCGGCGGGCGGGCAGGTTCGTGGCGCTGCCGACCAGGCCGAGTTCGAGGGCGCGGGCCCGGGTCCACCAGCGGAATCCGACGCCGTGCACGTGCCCGTGCACCCAAGCCGTCAGCCGGGCCTGCTCGGTGGTGGCGGAGGTGTCGTCGAGATCGCTCACACCTCGCATGATGCCCGCCGCGCGGGGCCGCGCCGACCGCACCCCGCACGCTCCGCGACCACACGTCACCCGAAGGTGTGCCCACGGTGGATTTTCGCGGTGAATCACCAGCGCACGGCCCGGGTGATCGACTGCGCGCGCGGAACCCGGCCCGAACGGGGCTTGCCCAGGCGGCTACCGTGTCGCGAGATCCACGCGCTACGTCCGGAACGTCGACTTCCGCCCGAACCGGACGCCGCCGGTAGCAGCGGCACGGGTGCGCCGGCCCGTGCCGTCGGGACTGAACGAGTGGGACACGATGGACCCTTTAGCACCTGACCCCGCCGCGCAGGCCGGGGAACCGACCGGGACGCGGTCGCGAAGACTCGCCCTGTGGGCGACGACCGGAGTGGTCGTGGCCACCGGTTTCGCCGCCTCCGCGGCCGTCGTCGTCGGTGACCAGCAGCGCGAAGCCGCCGAGCAGTTCCCCGCGGTCTCGCCGAGCGGGACGACGCTGCTGACCACCACGGGCTACCCGGGGGTGCCGCGGCCGGTGGGACCACCGCAGCTGGCACCGCCCCCGCCGCCGGGCACCTCCCCCGCCGACACCGCGTCGAGCGAGGTGGAGGAGACCGGCGAGACCTCCGCGAGCACCTCGCAGCCGCCGGACGACGGTTCCGCACCGCCGCCACCGCCGCGCCCGACCTGGGTTCCGCCGGACACCGGCACCCCGAAGCCGCCGCCTCCGCCGCCACCGACCACGTCGGAGCCGGAGCCGCCGCCCACCACGTCGAGCCCGCCGACGTCTCCGCCGGACACCTCGGAGCCCACGACGCAACCGCCGACGGAGTCCAGCGGCTCCTCCGGTCCCTCCGCCTCGCGCACCGAGGAACCGACCACCCGCAGCAGCTCCGCGGAGGAGCCGACGACCTCGGCCACCCCCTCGGCGGACGTGACCGGCTGACCGGTCCCGGCCGTTCGGCCGGGGCGGTTGCCCCGTTCGCCCGGCACCGGCGGTCGAACGGTGCATTCCCGCGCACTGCGGCGGAAGGGTTCGACCGCGCCGTGCTAAACACGAAGCGCACGTCCCCGAACGCGCCGCGCCGACCGCTCCGGCCGGGCGAGCCGCACGCGGCTGCTCGCGCGCACGAACCCACCTCCACGAGGCACCCACGATGAGCGAATCAGAGGCGACCCCCGCTGCCGGTGGCAAGCGGGGGCGCAAGCAGCTGCGCCCCGACCCGGCCGACGGCCCGGTCGCCGCGTTCGCCTACCGGTTGTGCGAGCTCAAGGAATCCGCCGGCGACCCGTCGTACGACCGGATGCGCGCCGATTTCGGGGCCGCCGCGTCGAAGTCGGCGCTGTCCTCGGCCGCGCGCGGGCAGGACCTGCCGTCCTGGGAGACGACGTGGGAGTACGTGCGCAGCCTCGCGGTCGGCGCGCTCGGGCAGGACGCCGAGACGGTCCGCCGCGAGTGGTCCCGCCGCTGGGAGCACGCCCGCTCCGCCGCGGAGCAGCCGTCCGCGGCGGAACCCGAACCCGCGGTGCGGCGCGACCCTCCCGCCACCGAACCCGACCCGGAGTCCGGGCCCGACCGGGCGCGCCGCCGCGGCTGGATCCTGGCCGGCACCGGCGCCGCGGTGGTGCTGGTGGCCGCCGCGCTCGGCTGGTACCTGCTGTCCGGCCCGGAGCGCCCCATCCCGGGCGACGCGTCGGTGATGCTGGGCGAAACGGTGCCGGACGAGACGCCGATCCCGGCGGGGACGAGCTTCGTGAAGTCCTGGGACATCAAGAACGTGGGCCGCGTGCCCTGGACCGGGCGCTACCTGGAGCAGACCGGCGAGCGGATCGGAGACGCCGACTGCACCGCGCCGCAGCGCGTGTGGATCCGGGACACCCCGGCCGGCGAGCAGGTGCGGATCACCGTTCCGGTCGTGGCCGGGGAGAAGACCGGCCAGTGCAAGATCGCCTGGAAGATGGTCGACGAGAACGGCGACCTGTTCTTCCCCGACCAGGCGCTGCGCCCGGTGTTCTTCGACATCCGCGTGACACCGGGCTCCGCCTGAGCAATTCCGGAGGGGGTGCCTCCGCCCGCGATTCCGGGACGAAGGCACCCGCCGTCCGCATTCCCCAGGGGTTGGTCTCGGATTCCCCATGTCCGCGCCTCTCCCGGTGGTTCGAGTGATCGCCGCAGACGTACCGGTCGCGGAATTCCGCGGCCGGTTCCCCACGTGCGGCGATCGCTCCGGCAACCTGCGGGCGATCCCCCAGAAGGTCGTCCACCGCTGCCGTACCGACTACGTTGCCAGCCGCTGCGGGCCGCGTCGAGCGATCATTGGCCGCGACCGCCGGAAGCAATGTCCGCGCAGGTAAGCGAATTGTCCACGGGACAAAACAGGCTCACGCCGGGTCGCCGGTGACGAGCAGGTCGGCCCGCGCCCGGGTGGGTGACACGAGGTCGGCGTTGCGCTCGTCGCTGCGCAGCACCCAGTCCCGCGCCTCCGCCGGGGAACGGCCGTAGCGCACGTGCCGGGCGATGAGCCGGGAAAGGCGTTCGCCGTCGTCCGGGGCGAGGAACCACGATTCGTCGAGCAGTTCCCGAACCCCGTCCCACGGCGGTGAGTCCAGCAGCAGGTAATTGCCTTCGGTGATCACCAGCGGCGTTTCCGGGTGGACCGCGATGGAACCCGCGTACGATTCTTCGACCTCGCGGTGGAATTCGGGCGCGTACACCGTTTCGCCGCCTTGGTCCCGGATCCGGCGAAGCAGCGCCACGTACCCGGCGGCGTCGAACGTGTCCGGAGCGCCCTTCCGGTCGTGGCGGCCCAGCCGGCGCAGTTCGGCCTCGGCGAGGTGGAAGCCGTCCATCGGCACCAGCACGGCCGCCGGTCCGAGCTCGGCGAGCACCGCGTCGGCGACGGTGCCCTTGCCCGCGCCGGGCGCGCCGGTGATGCCGAGGACGCGCCGGGTGCCGTCCGCGGCGAGCGCGCGGGCACGGCGGACGAGTTCGTCGAGCGCGACGGTGCTCATGCGCGGGCCTCCCCGCGCAGCGAGGTCTCGATGTCCTCCAGGCTGCGGCCCTTCGTCTCCGGCAACTTCCGGTAGAGGTAGGTGAGGCCGATGATGCCGAGCACCCCGTAGATCCAGAACAGTCCGGTCGCGGTGAACGCGTTGATCAGGGTGAGCACCGAGATGGAGATGACGAAGTCCAGGCCCCAGTGCGTGACGGTCCCGATGCTGGAGGCCTTGCCGCGCACCGCGGTCGGGAACACCTCGCTGTTGACCAACCAGATGGCGAGCCCGAGGCTGGCGGCGAACGCGGCCTCGTAGAGCATCAGCCCGATCGTCAGCAGCGTCCCGAGCCCCTGCACGCTCGGCAGCAGGTACAGCGCGCCGAGCCCGAACAGCACGACGATGACGACGCTCGTGCCGCCGATGAGCAGCGGCCGCCGCCCGACCCGGTCGATGAGCAGCAGGGCGATCGCGGTGAACACCATGTTGGTGGCGCCGATGCCCACCGAGGAGAGGATCGCCGCGGAGTCGCCAAGCCCGGCCTGCTTGAGGATGGTCGGCGCGTAGTAGATGACGGCGTTGACGCCGACGAGCTGGTTGGTGGCGGCGACGGCCACGCCGAGCAGCACCGCGGGCCGCAGCCGCGGGCCGAACAGGTCGCGGTAGGTGAACCGGCGCTCCTCCCGCATCGTCTCGCCGATCTCGGCGAGCTCCGCTTCGGCCTCCTCCGGGGTGCGGGTGCGCAGCAGCGCGGCGCGGGCCTGCTCGGTGCGGCCGCGGGACAGCAGCCAGCGGGGGCTCTCGCCGAGCCCGAGCAGCCCGAACAGCATCAGCAGCGACGGCACGGCGGCCAGCCCGAGCATCCAGCGCCACCCGCCGTCGGCGGCGAACGCGTAGCCGACCAGGTAGGACGCGAAGATCCCGATCGTGATCATGAGCTGGTTCATCGACACCAGGCGGCCGCGCAGCGCCGGCGGCGCGATCTCGGCGATGTAGGTGGGCACCACCAGGGAACTGGCGCCGATGGCGAGGCCCAGCACCACGCGCGCCACGATCAGCACGGTCACGTTCATCGCGAGCGCCGACAGCAGCGCGCCCGCGGTGAACACGGCCGACACCAGCAGCAGGGTGCGCTTGCGGCCGAAGCCGTCGACGACGCGGCCACCACCGAGGGCGCCCGCGATCGCGCCGAGCAGCAGGGAGGCGACGACGACCTCCTGCATGCCGTCGCCGAGCCCGAAGGCGGGGGCGATGTAGAGCAGCGCGGCGGAGATGACGCCGGTGTCGTAGCCGAACAGCAGTCCGCCGAGCGCGGCGATGGTGGCGGCGCCGACGACGGCGCCGCGTCCGGCCCCGGGGGTGGGTGTGGCTGCGGTGCTCATGCTCGGTGCGTCCTCCTGGGTCGATCTTCCGCCGCTCGGCCGACGAGACGCTAGATGACGGCGGTCGTGATGACCAGCGTTGGTGCCGAGCGGGGGTGCGGCAACCGGCGGGGGCCGCTCGGAGGCGGTGCGGGCCCGCGAGCGAGGTCTCCCGGGACGTGCGGGAGACCTCGGTTCCGGGCGCCCGGCTCAGTCCTCGACGGTCTCCGCGACCAGCTCGCGCACGTACTCCGCGAGCCGCTGGTTGTCGCAGGGCGCGACCGTGCTCCACAACCGGCCGTCGCCGCTGGCCCGCACGCTGTGCAGGTAGCGGCCGTCCGGTGTGTCGTGGAACCCGACGACGCGGTCCGCGCGACGCGGCGCGGCCGACCGGCTCCGCACGTGCTCCACGCCGAACTGGCCGCGCATGCCCATCCCGTCGGCCATCCGCGCCAGGACCGCGGCGTCGTCGGCCACCACGCCGTGCCCGCGCAGCTCGTCCTCGAACACCCGCAGGTCCTGACCCGCGCGGGCGCTCGCGTCCAGCAGCACGTCGTTCGGCACGCTCACCGGCCGCCCGCCGCCCGGCGGGCCGTCCCCGGCGACGGACACGACGGCTTCGGGCAGCGAGCTCCCCCGCACCGGCGTGAACTCGACGACGTCACCGTCGACGACCGTGACCAGTCCCGCGCCGCCGTTCGCCGAGCCCAGCGCCCGGATCGACCGGTCCGGGGCCCAGATCCGCAGGTCGACCGACAGCTGCGGCCGGTCCAGCAGCACCAGCAGGTCCGCGAAGTCCTCGTCCAGCCGGTCCGTGCCGGGTTCGGCGAGCCGCCGCGCCCGCAGATCCGCCCACACCTGCGCGACCAGCCGGGCGCGCTCGGTGTGCGTGGCTCCGGGGCTGGGCACCGTGAGCACCGCGTGCCTGCGCGCCGTCAGCCCCTCCGACTCGCACGCCACGTCGAACTCCAACGCGGACAGCACGATCTGCTCGCCATCGGCTCCGGGACGCACCGTCAACCCTGCTTCTTCCGGTCATCGGCGTCCGGCTCGGGGTCCGCGCCGAACACCGGCGGGGCCACCAAGCGGTTGTCGTCGAACGGGGTTTCCTCTTCGTAGTACTTGTTCTCGTGCTCGGCGTCCTCGTCGGACTTGCCCTGGCCCCGGGTCGCCGCCGGGCCCATCGCCGAACCCGGTGCGGGCTTGCTCGTCGCCGAGCCGCCTGCCGTGCGCCCGGCCGTGGTGTCCCCCGGGCCGCCGATGCCGGACGAGCCGCCGCGCAGCGAACCGCCCTTGCCCTTGTCGGCGCCCGCCGAACCACCGCGCACGCTGCCCTCGGGCGCACCGGCCTTGCCGCCGAGCATCTTGCTCGCCGCGACCGCGCCGATCCCGGCGACCGCCGCCCCACCGGCACCGATGCCGAGCACGCCGCCCAGGCCGGTGCCCGGTCCGCCGTCCTCGTCGGGGTGCGGCCGCGAACCGGGGCCGCCGTCCGCGCCGTCGTGCGGTTCCTCGTCGGTGCCGCTGCGGCCGCCCGGCGCGCGGCCACCACCCGGCACGCCGCCCGGGCTACCGCCGGGGCTCCCACCGGGCCGACCGCCGATCACGCCACCGCCACCCGGGTCCGAGCCGCCGCCGACGCCGCCCGGCATCGACCCGGCCGAACCCGGCGTGGCGAACGCGCCGATCCCGCCGCCCGCGGTGCCGCTCGCCGTCGCCGACTGCGCGGACACCGCCGCGGGCTGCATCTCCGGCATCGGCTGGAAGTTCTCCGCCTGCGACACCGTGGTGTCCCGGTACGACGTCAGGGCCTGCTGCGCGACCTGCTTGCGGCCGTCGATCTTCTTGGCCTCTTCGTCGTAGTCGCTGGTGTAGCCGAAGTAGCCCAAGCCCTTCTCGAAGATGTTCTCGGACTTGTCGTTGTGCATCTCCGACTGGTTCGGCAGCGTGTTCTTCGCCGACTCGTAGCCGCGGCCCTGCGCCTCCACGCTCGTCGCCGAGGTCGCCAGCGGATCCTGCGACTGCTGCATCACCGCCGACTGCTGCTTCGTCGCCTCTTGCGCGATCGAGCCCGCGTTGCCGGTCCACTCGATCTCCAGCTTGCCGAGCTCCACCCGCAACGTCTCGTCCAGCTCCGTCACGATCTGCGCGCACTGCTGCAGCGCCGAGGCGGCCTGGTCCATCGACTCGGTGCCCCGGCCGTCCTTGATCCGGCCGATCCACCCCAGCAGCTCCGGGATGTCGAAACCCTCGAAGCGCAGGTTCCTGATCGGGTTCAAATCCTCCACACCGGCCCCCTGGATTCCGCTCTCTCAGCCCTGCGCCTGCAGGTTCGACACGGCGAACTCCGCCGCCTGCTTGGCTTTGGCGCACATGTCCTGGTTGGTCAGCTCATCGCCCCCGAGCCAGGAGAGTCCAGCTTCCAGAGTCTCTCCTTCGGCAACGTCGACCGCGACGACGCACCCTAGGCTTTCAGCACCGGGGACCTGCGATCGAACGGCACCGAAACCGCTGTCGAGCGTATCGGTGGTCGCAGTGCCGCCTGAGGTTTCGGCAAGACGATCTTGGATGCTCATCGGTGCGACCGAGAGGAGGACACCGATGCTCGGCGACGCGCCCGATTCACTCAGCCACGAGCATCCAGGGAAGTCCTGTTCGTTGAGCTTCGGGGCCGGGTTACCTCCTCCGACACCGAGTTGATCCAGCTGTTCCGGCTGGATCAACTTGCAGATCTGAGCCTCATCGAGGCCCGAGACAGGTAGGTCCCGGGGGCGGTTCGGCAAATCCGGACCGGTCTCCGGATCGGGTGCGGCCTGTCCTTGTTGCGGATCTGCGGGTTCGGCTTCATTGAGCGCACACCCACCGACCAAGAACGGCAGCAGGCCCGAGAGAACAGCGACACGCACTCCGCGCCTGGTCACATACTTCGTCACGTGCGCTCCCCCGACTGCTTGAACGAGGCGGCGATCTCCTCTTCGTCGATGCCGTACTGCCTGGCGACCTCTTCGAGCTGCTCCCCGAGCTGCTCAACGCCCTGCACATAACCGATCAAACGCCGGTAATGCGAATCTCCCTCTCCCAAAAGATTCGCGTTCCAGACCCGGGCTGCCGCCACGCTGACCTCATCTGAGGCTGAAGGAAGGACACGCAGGTTCTCTGCGAGTCGATTCAACCGGTCTTTTGCGCTCGACGCCGCTTCTCCGATCACCCGGCGCGCCGCCAGGACGTTCTCCGGGGTGACGGTGATGGTCTGGCCGGGCCCGCCCGGGGCGGGGGGCGGTGCTGGTGCGGTCATCGCGGGGAACCCCCTAGTCGCGGCTGCTGATCACCAGTGCGACGCAGACAGTAGCAGCGGCGGTTCCACCCCAGACCCGACTTCCACCAACTTCACACCGACCGCACAGCCACCACCCGAACGGGCCCCGACCATCGTCGGAGGCGAGATCGTCGAGCGCATCCGGTCGCGTCCTCCCCGTTCCCGACTCCTCCCGGCCCAGCCCCCACGACCTTCCACATCACGACGTCCCTGAACTGCGCGCAGCCCCGCGCCTGCAGGTTCGACACCGCGAACTCCGCCGCTTGCTTCGCTCTGGCGCACATGTCCTGGTTGCTGACGGTGCCGGTCAAGGTCGGGCTGTAGAAGACCTCCAGCGTCTCGCCTTCCGCCACATCGACGTCCACCCGACATCCGAGCGCCTCCAACCCCGCGCTCCCCTGCCCCTGCTTGGCGGGAACTCCTGCGATCGCATACGACGCGGCCATGTCCGGGAAAGGCTCGTCGGACCGGTCATAGGCTCCCTCGATGCCCTTGCTCAAAGCTTCGATCTCGACCGAGATATCAGGCTCTGCACCGGGCACGCTCAGCCAGACACAACCTGGTGCTTCTCCGGGAGCCGTCGGACCCGAACGTCCCACTCCCACCTGGGTCTGCTGCTCCGGGGTGAGCAAGCCGCAGATGTCCGCGCTCTGCCTGTTCACGACCGCGAGCTCCCGAGGTCGTTCCGGAGCGGGCTGGGGTGCCGGAGCCGAGATGTCAGGGCTTGCCACCTGGCCCTTATCTCCACCCAGTGCACACCCGGTCCCGACAAACCCGACCACCGCGAACACCACGGCCCAACGAACGACACCGAAAAGCACCTGCACGTCCTCCTACAACTGAGCCTCGCTCGACCGGAACGAAGCCGAGATCTCCTCAAACGAAGCCTTCGGAAGCGCGCCTGCGCGCTGACCGCCTGCCGGTCAGGCAGGTGTCGCTACCGGGATGCCCGAGCCTCCTGGCGCCGACGTTCGTAGTCGGTCCAGGTCAACGCCCCGGGTTCGGTGGTGCCCGCCCATTCGTCGCGCCAGAGCATCTGTTCGATCACCGAGCCGCTGCCGACCAGGGCCGGGTCATCCGGCATGTCGAGCGCATCGACCGGATCGTTGGCGGGCGGGCCGGTCAGGGTCGGATAGATCCGGACGTGCGCGAGTCCGCAGGGATGCTCGGGCGTCCCGCCCCACGCCTCCTTGCGCGCCGCGTTCACCAGCACCCGCCAGCCACGATCGTGCAGTGCCTCTCGAATCACCAGCAGCGCCGTGAACACGTCACGTCCTGTGGCGGTGAGTTCCCCACCGGTCGGACCGGCCAACGTCAACTGCACTTCCCCATCGGCTGTCCTGAACCAGCTGACCGTGGTCTGCTGGATCTCGGTCTGCTCCGGATCGTCCGGTGACGGGCCGATGACGTACACGCCGCGCTCGTTGGGCTGGTGCTGCACTGTTGCCTCTTCTTCCTCCGCGCACGGCCGTGCGGGCCGTTCATCGCGTGCTCTTCCCGCGACGTCGTCAACTCGGCTGCTGTTCCTCAGTCCGCGGCTTGCGTTTGGGCTGGCACCAGGCCGGCGGGGTGGTGCCAGCCCAGTCGTGGTACCACCGGGTCTGCTGGCTCACCGATGCCCAGTGCGCCTTGCGCAGATCTCCGGGCGGCGTCCCCAGCACATCGACCTGTTCGGGAAGGGGCGGGCCGGTGAGGTCGGGGTAGAACCGGACGTGCGCGATGCCGCAGGGGTGCTGCTCCGTGCCGTGCCACGCCCCGCGTAGCGAGCCGTTGACCAGCACTTCCCACCGCCGCCGCCAGGACTCCATCCGCAGGTTCTGCAGCGCGGCGAGCAGATCGGCACCGTGGTCGTCGAACTGGACCCCGGGAGCGCGCACCCGCAGGTGAACGCCGCCCTCCGCGCGGCGGCCCCACTCCGCGACGCCCTCCTGCAGCGCCTGCTTCGTCGGGTCTTCCGGTGACGGACCGGCGAGGAAAATGGGCTCGGAATGGGGGAGTTCTGGAACCGCGGCCTCGGCGGCCTCCTGCTTCCGCGTCGCGCTCATCTCGCGCATGGAGCGGTCGAACTCGGTCCAGTTCATCTTGCCCGGCCGCGTCAGGCCCGCCCACTCCTCCCGCCACAAGATCTGCTCGGTCACGAGCATTCCGCGCTCGCCCAGCTCGGTCGGCGGACCGAGCGCGTCGAGCGGCTCCGTGGTCGGCGGGCCTGCCAGGTCGGGGTAGATCCGCACCTCATCCACTGCGCAAGGGTGTTCCTCGGTCGGCCCCCAAGCGTCGCGGCGGGCGGCGTTGACGACCACCTGCCACTTCAGTTCCTGCAACTCTGCGCGCACCAGCATGAGGGCTTTGAACAGGTTCGGCTCCACCGCGTGGTGCGCGCCGAACGGGCCGGACAGCTCAAGTCCGACCTGGCCATCGGAGGTGCGGGACCAGGTGGCCACCGCAGGTTGGAAGTCCATCTCCGCGGGGTCACCGTCGACCGGCCCGAACACGTCCACTTCACGCGCCGAAAACCCGTTCTTGTTCACCGCAGCACCGGTTTCCGCGGTCATCTCGCTCCCTGCTCATCAAACCAGCGGCGCAGTTCAGCCACCTTCTTCACCTGTTCCGGGAGGTCCCGAGAACCCGGTGGAACTCCGGGCGTTCGGGGTCGGCGGCGTCGGGCCGTGCACCGGCAAGGGCGCAGCCGACCGCCCGGGGGACCCATCACGTCGTCTTCCTCGATCGGTTCGCCATCGGTCACACGCGATTCGACGCTAGGCCGTGGCCAGAGTTGAGGTGGACCGCGTAATACCGCTGCGCGACGTCAGGCGCGTACGGGGTGTTCTTCCTCGCGCGGATGTCGCGGTCGCGCTCGGTCCACGTCCGCCGTCCGGCCGGTGTGGTGCCCGCCCACTCGTGCTGCCATGCGACTTGCTCCACGGGCATCGACCACGGCATTTCCGCGAATCTTCCCGGCGGTGTGCCCAACGCGTCGAGCTGCTCGGTCAGCGGAGGTCCGGTGAGGCTGGGGTAGATCCGGATGTGCGCAAGCCCGCAGGGATGCTGCGGGGTGCTTCGCCACGCGCCGAAGAGCGCGCCGTTGACCAACACTCCCCAGTCCTCGGCGAGCAGCTCCTGCCGCAGGTCCTGCAGCGTCGTGAACACATCGGGGCCGTGGCCGTCGATCCGGCCGAACGGTCCGCGCAGTCGCAGGTGCACGCCGCCTTCCGGCCGCCGCCCCCACTCCGCGACGCCTCGGTGCATTTCCGAGCGCTTCGAGCCGTCCGGCGAAGGTCCGATCAAGGGCACCGGTTCGGAGTGGGTGAGTTCCGGTGCAGTGGCCGCGATCGTCCGCTGTTCGCGCTCGTCCCGCTCCCCTCCACTTCTCGCCGCCGCGCCTGCTCCGGATCGTCCGGAACGGCGTTCGAATTCCGTCCAGGTGAGCCCGTCCGGCGGGATGGTGCCCGCCCATTCCTTGTGCCAGAGCGTCTGCTCGATCACCGAACCGCTGCGGACCAGGGCCGGATCGTCCGGCATGTCCAACGCATCGACCGGATCGGCGGCGGGCGGCCCGGTCAGGCTGGGGTAGATCCGGACCTGCGCGAGACCGCACGGATGCTCCGGAGTTCCACCCCACGCCTCCCTCCGAGCCGCGTTCACCAGCACCCGCCAGCCGTCGTCGTGCAGCATCTCGCGGATCGCCAGCAGCGCCGCGAACACGTCGGGCGCCTTGACCGTGATGTCGCTGTCCGGTGGCGGTCCCACCATCGTCATCTGGACCCGGCCGTCGTCCGCGAGGAACCAGCTCAATTCGGCCCGCTGGATCGTCATCGCGTCCGGATCGTCCGGCAACGGCCCGGCGACGTGGATGCTCCGGGTGTTCTCCGCGCCTTGCGCTTGCTCGTGCATCGATCCTTACCGCCTGTAACCGTTGTTCCGGAGAGCCTCAGCGTTCCGCATGTTCTCGGCCCGCTGCGCTTGCAGTTGCGGGGAATCCAGCTGTTCGAGGCGGCTTTCCTCTTCTTGCCCTCGCTTCAGGGCGGCCTCGATCTCCAGCCGTTTCGAGTCGGTGAGCGGAACCCATTCACCTTGACCGGGTCGCCCACCGCGCGTATCCGGCGTGTCGTAGTCCTGGATCGCGTCGGATGTTTCCCAGTCCGGATTTTCGTAGTCGAGAACGTAGTCGTCCGTCCAGTCGTACCCGCGTCGGGGACGGGGCTCTTCCTTCTCCGCCGGCGGGTCCGGTTCGGGTTCCGGTTCGGGTTGGGCGGCTTTTTCGCGGGCGCGTTGGAGTTCTTCTTCGGCGGGGAGGGTGTAGCCCTCGGCGTCGTGGGTGGGGCGGGGCGGTGCCTTGGGGAGTTCCGGCTCGGGTGCGTGCTTGGCGACCTTGGCGACGCGGGCGGCGAGACCGGCCTTGGAGGCCGCGCCCGCACCGCCGCCCGCGACGGTGGCGGCGATGTTGGCGCCGGCCTTGCCCAAGGCCGCCGCCGGGTCCTTCTTCCACTCGTCGAGGGAGCCGATGGTCTGGCCCCAGCCCTCCTTGGTGGTGACCATGTGCACGACGCCTGCTCCGGCCGCGAACCCGGAGGAGATCGTCGCGGCCGGGTCGGTGATCAGGTGCAGGGGTTTCGCGACCAGGCCGAGACCGCCCATCGCCATCTCACCCAGCGCGCCGAAGCCCCCGCCCACGTAGCTCTTGCCCGCTTCGAAAAGGGCACCGCCGCTGTTGCGGAACGCATCCATCATCCGTTCCAGGAGGGAGGCTTCCGGAGCGCTCTCGGCCGCCGCCTTGAGCGCTTCGGCGGTGGCGACGCCGGACGTGCCGAACTTGCTCCTGGCTACGTTCAGCAGGGCCCGCGCTTCGGTGGTCTTGGCCGCGCCGGGGTCCTGGAACGGCGCGACCTGGTCGGTAGGCCCGGCCGCTGCCACCTGCGCCGCGTGGTCCTTCTCCGCGCGGGCGGTCTCCTGCTCGCCTTGGCGGTGCAGTTCGATCGCGCGGGCCGCCGCGTCCTGCGCGGTGCGCAGCGCTTCCGCGTGCTCGACGAGCGCCGTCGCCGCCTTCCCGAACGCCGCGGCCGCGACGTCCCAGCGCTGCTGCTCGTCGCGCACCGTCTTCCGGTACGCCTCGGCGGCCGCACCGCTCCAGGCGTGTTCGGAGTCGATGCGCTGCACCGCGGCGAGGCCGTCGGCGATGCGGCGGAACGTGTCCGCCTTGTCCTTGGTGCCCGCGACATCGCCGGGCACGAGCTCGGTGGGGTCGTCGGTGTCGCCGAGTTCCGCCGCCATCAGCGATCACCTTCCTGCGGCAGGCCCGGAGTCAGCAGCCTCGAACCGGTGACCCCGGCCGTCCACGCGTCGTCGGCGGCCTGGCCCACGGACTCGCCGACCTCGCCGAACTCCTCGCCCCAGCCGCCGTAGTCGGGCCTGCCGGCCTGCGCCAGTTCGCCCCAGCTCATCTCGCGGGCACCGGCGACCTTCTGCTGGTCCGGCGAGACGACGGTCATGAGGATCTCCTTGAACAGGCCGGAGATCTCGTCGTCCTGGCCGCGGTACTCCTTCAGGACGTCGGTGAGCTGGTCGGCCAGCTCCTGACCGGTGCGCAGCAGGCTGCCCAAGCCGTGCTCCCAGCGGAGGCAGAAGAACGCGAGCGCGTTCTGCACCTCGGAGTGCTCGCCCAGATCACCGGCGCTGAACGCCATCGAGTGCAGTCCGGCGGCCGATCCCGCATCGGCGACGTACCCGCCGCCGGGTATCAGGTCGGACAGCGCCCGCACCGTCTTCTCGTGCCCGGCGATCACCGCTTCCAGCGCGGCCGGGTCGAGGCCGAAACCGTCGTCAGGCATCGCGCACCTCCGCCGCCGCCAGCACCAGCCGGTACTGCTCGCCGGAATCGACGACGACGCCGACGTCCGGCGGCAGGTAGTGCTCGAACAGCCGCTTCGCGGGCAGCGCCACCACGTCCACGGTGCCGTCCGCGCCCGCCAAGCCCGCCGCTCCCGCGTAGTCCGCGGCGCGCTGCCGCGTCGAGAACACCGGCAGCCACTCGCGGCCGCCGAGCAGCAGCGTCGAAGCCTCCGCGGGCAGGTGCAGGGTCGACCGGCCCAAAGTCGCCAGCAGCAGCGTCGGATCCGGAGGACCCCCCGCGTCCTGCCAGCGGCGCGCCGCGAGCACCAGCACCGGTTCCGGCTCGGGCGGTGCCGATCGCTCGGGATCCGGCGTCGGAGCCGCGCTCGGCTCCGGGTCCGGCAGGGCCGCTCGGGTCGGTTCCGGGGTTCCCGTTGGTTCCGCGGTTCCCGCCGGTTCCGGAGTTCCCGCCGGTTCCGCGATTCGCGTCGGCTCCGGGGTTCGCGTCGGCTCCGGAGTTCCCGCCGGTTCCGGGGTTCGTGCCGGTTCCGATCGTTCCGGCACCGGCGAACGCACCGGTTCCGCGTCCTCTCCCGAATCCGACCACGCAGGTTCCGGCGTCCGCGCCGATTCCGGCTCTGGCGGCCAGGACCGGTCCGGTTCCGGAGGTGGCAGGCCCAGATCTCCGGACAGCCGCACCACTTCACGCATCCAGCACCCCCCAGCACTGGAGCCGCAGGTTCATCCCGCACTTCCTTCCGAGCTCCGCGGCCCGCTGTTGATCAGCGGGCAACGGCTCGGAACGCTAACAGCGCGCCGACGACCGCGTACCCGATTCGATCAACCTCGCAGAACCCGCGAATCCGGCGAGGTGAACGGCTCATTCGGGCGCGTCCGATCGGCCCAACGGACCGTTCGTGCGGGCCGAACGGGGAACGCGCCCGCGGCGTCAGGTGCGGAGGGAAGCCAGGAAGCGGATCCAGTGGTGCGCGGCGAACACGAGGAGACCGGCGTCGGGGGACTTCGAATCTCGGACCGCCACCACCGGGCCGTCGGCGGCCACCTCGACGCAGTTCGCCGTGCTGGCACTCCGGCTGGACTTCCGCCAGCCAACCTCGACGCAGTTCGCGGAGCTGTTGCTGCGGGTCGACTTGCGCCAACCGAACGCGATCTCGACGCAGTTCGCCGTGCTGTTGCTGCGGGTCGACTTGCGCCAACCGAAGGCGATCTCGACGCAGTTCGCGGTGGTCGCGCTGCGCGAGGACTCGCGCCAACCGTCACCCGATCCAGGACTGCCCATGGAATGAGCGTGGCAGCGCATCGGCCCTCTGCCCAGCGTCGCCCCGCCGCCGGAGCAGCGAACCACCGGGAATCCCACCCGGAAGCACCATCACCGAGGGCGTGAATCTCCCACCGCAGCGAGGAAATCGGCCCACCGCTCGCCGGACACCGCCAGCACCGGACCACCCGGGTCCTTCGAATCGCGGACGCCGACGATCTGGCCGCCCAGCGCGACCTCGACGCAGTTGGCCTTGCTCGCACTGCGGCTGGATTTTCGCCAAACAACCTCGTCAAACCGAGAAAGTTTCATGTCCGAAGCATGTCACTGCCCTGCTCAGCCTGAACAGCCATCTGGCGCAACTGAGCCACGGACTCGTCTGGAGCCAGCGCACAGCCACTGAGCTTCTCCCAAGCGAGCCGGTATGCATCGAGCTGCTCGTCCTCTTCGAGAATCAGAGACGAAGCAATCAGCTCAAGCCAGATCAAGCTCAATTCACCGTCGTACTCCACGATGATGAACGCGCCCGCAGCGCCAGGATGCAGACCTGCACTCGTAGGCACGATCTGGACCGTCACGTTCGGCCGCGAGGCTTCCTCGGCCAAATGATGAAGCTGCCGAACGAGGCAGCCCCTATCACCGAACGGCCTAGCCAAAGCCGCTTCTTCGATCAGCACATGCAAGTGCAGCGGCTCCGGCCGCGACAACAGCGCACGCCGCGCCGTGCGGCTCGCCACCCGCTCTTCGATTTGGTCGACACTGAGGCCGTCGCTGGTACCCGCGATAACCGCTCTGGCGTATTCCGACGTCTGCAGCAGACCAGGAATGACCATCGGGTCGTAGTACCGTAACCCCGTCGCTTCGTCCTCGAAGTCGCTCCAGGTCTGCCAGTCCGCCGGGAAGTGCGCGTTGCGCGTGCGCAACCAGCTGCGCTGTTCCGCGTGGCGCGCGATGTCGAGGAGTTCGACGCGGCGCTGCTGCGTCACCTGGTGGAAGTCGAGCAGCTTCTCCAGGTCGTCCAGGTAGATGCCGATCTCGCAGGTCTCGATCCGGTTGATCTTGCTACCGGACATGCCGAGCTCCTTGCCGACTTCAGCGGCGCTGACGCCCTTCTCGGCCCGAATCTTGCGCAGGGTCTGCGCCAGACGACGGGACCGGGCGGACGGTCCGGGGCGGCGAGGCATCAACGATCTCCTGTCGTTGCGAGGAATGTGCCCTCAGCCTGGCAGGAATGATCAGCTTTCGCGATCACTCGATCGCGTAATTGCGCACCTTCTTGCGTTCACGCAATTCTTGAAAGCGTGATCCACAACCCCAGGAGGCAGTGATGGACGAGAAGATCGCGCGGTTCGGTTCCGAGAGCCCGCAGCGCGAATGGCTGTGCCGGTGCAGCGACGACGATGCAGAGCTCGCGCTCTGCACCGTCGGCGTCGCGGCCGGTGACGTGGAGGTGTTCGGGCCCGAGCTCCAGGGCTACTTCCGGTTGCGCGGCAGCGAGATCGCGGTGTTCCGGCGGGCGCTGGACGAGGCCGCGGTGCTCGCGGCGGAGGACCTGGCCCGGCGGGAAGCCCGGCCGGACGCTCAGCCCTCGAAGCGGTAACCCATGCCCGCCTCGGTGATGAGGTGGCGGGGGCGGCTGGGGTCGTCCTCCAGCTTGCGGCGCAGCTGCGCGATGTACACCCGCAGGTAGTGGAACTCGTCGGCGTAAGCGGGTCCCCACACCTCCTGCAGCAGCCGCCGTTGCGCGACGAGCTTGCCGCGGTTGCGCACCAGCACTTCCAGCATGCCCCATTCGGTGGGCGTCAGGTGCACTTCGGCGCCGGCGCGCAACACCTTCTTCGCCGCCAGGTCCACTTCGAACGCGTCGGTGCGCACCACCGGTTCGTCCTCGGCGACGGCGGACCGGGAGCGGCGGACCGCGGCGCGCAGCCGGGCCAGCAGTTCGTCCATGCCGAACGGTTTCGTCACGTAGTCGTCGGCGCCGGCGTCGAGGGCGTGCACCTTGTCGGTGGATTCGGTGCGCGCGGACAGCACGATGATCGGCAGCGTGGTCCAGCCGCGCAGCCCGGCGATCACCTCCACCCCGTCGAGGTCGGGCAGGCCGAGGTCCAGCACGACCGCGTCCGGCCGCGCTTCGGCCGCCACCCGCAGCGCCGTCATGCCGTCCGGCGCGACCGCCACCTCGTAGCCGTGCGCGGTGAGGTTGATCCGCAGCGCGCGCAGCAGCTGTGGTTCGTCGTCCACCACCAGGACCTTCGTCATCGCCCCTCCGTCGCCACCGGCAGCGCCAGCACCATGGTCAGCCCGCCGCCGGGGGTGTCCTCGGCGCGGATCGTGCCGTGCATGGCCTGCATGAAACCTTGCGCGACGCTCAGCCCGAGACCGACCCCGGGCGGGCCGGTGTCGGCGTGCCCGCCGAGTCGCTCGAACGGGGCGAACACGGTGTCCGCGGCGCCTTCGGGCAGGCCGGGGCCGTGGTCGACGATGCGCAGCTCCACCCACCGGGCGTGTTCGCTGGCGCGCACGCCGACCCGGTCTCCGCCGTACTTCAGCGCGTTCTGCACCACGTTCGCGATCACCCGTTCCAGCAGTCCGACGTCGGCGAGCACCGCGGGCAGCGACTCGTCGGTGTCCACCTCGACCCGCTCCCGCCCGTCCAATCCGGCCAGGGCGCCCGCGACGGCCTGGTCGTAGCCGACGGGGCGCAGCCGCGGCACGATCGCGCCGGTCGCCAGCCGGGACGAGTCCAGCAGGTTGTCCACCAGGTCCGCGAGCCGGTCGGCGGATTCCTCCACCCCGGCGAGCAGTTCGGCGACGTCCTGCTCGGACAGCTGCACGCCGGGCAACCGCAGGCTGCTCACCGAGGCCTTGATGGACGCCAGCGGCGTGCGCAGGTCGTGGCCGACGGCGGACAGCAGCGCGGTGCGCAGCCGGTTCGCGTCCGCTTCCCGCTGGGCTTCGGCGGCGTCGGCGGCCATCCGCTGCTGGCGCAGCGCCACCAGCGCCTGGCCCGCGGCGGCTTCCAGCACCGTGCGGTCGTCGGCGGGCAGCGCCCGGCCGTCAGGGCGGCGCAGCGCCAGGTGCACGTCCGCGGTCACCTCGATGTCCACATCGGACTGGTCGGGCCGGGCGCAGGGCGTGGTGCCGAGGGACGCCGCGATGCGCCAGCCGTCCGGCCCGCGCTCCAGCAGCGCCGCCGAGGACAGCCCGAAGTTCTCCACCAGCTTCTCCAGCAGCCGCGGCAGCGGATCGGGGTGCGCCAGCACCGTCCGCGCGTAGGACGCCAGCAGCGCCGCCTCGGTGCGCGCCCGGGCCGCCCGCTCCGCGAGCCGCGCCGCCCGGTCCACCACCACCGCCACCATCACCCCGACGCCTACCATGCCGAGCACCGTCACCAGCGTCTCCGGGGAACTGACGGCCAGCGAATGCCGCGGTTCGGTGAAGAAGAAGTTCAGCAGCCCGCCCGCCAGCAGCGCCGCCGCCACCGACGGCGCCACCCCGCCGACCAGCGCCACCACCACGGTCGCCAGGAAGTAGCCGACCACGTCGGTGGACAGCTCGAAGTCGCCGAGCAGCGCGCTGACCAGCGTCACCAGCGGCGGCAACGTGCACGCCAGCACCCAGCCCCAGCCGCGGCGGGTGCGGGACAGCGGGTTCTTCGCGGCACGGCGGAACGGGCGCGCGCCCGCCATCCCGTGCGTGACCATGTGCACGTCGATCGTGCCGGAGCGCTGCACCACCGTGGAGCCGATGCCCTCGGCGGTCAGCCGCGCCCACCGGGAGCGCCGCGAGGTGCCGATCACCAGCTGCGTGGCGTCGACGCCGCGGGCGAACTCCAGCAGCGCCTCCGGCACGTCGTGGGGGCCGCCCCCGGGGGGGGGGGGGGGGCCCGCGGGGGGGGCCCCCCCCCCCCCCCCCGCGGGCCGGGGGGCCGGGGGGGGGGGGCCCCCCGCCCCCCCGCTCGGGTGGAGCGGCCGGCGGGGAGCGGTGAGCGGTTCGACGCGGAGCGCTTG
>NZ_JAIUKC010000044.1:0-1947 GCF_020177435.1 Saccharopolyspora sp. 7B
CGCCCCCCCCCGGCCGGCGCCCCCCGCCGCGCCCCCCCCCCCGCCGCCGCCGCGGGGGGGGGGGCCCGGCGGGGGGGGGGCGGCGGCCCCCCGGGGCCCCCCCCCCCCCGCCGCGCCCGGGCCAGGTTCGCCGGGGACGCCCCGGCAAGGCCGTCGCCGCGCAGCACGTGCACCACCTGCAGCTCGGCGCCCGCGCGGGCCGCGATGCGGCGGGCGCGGCGGATCAGCGTCTCGCTCTCCGAACCGCCGGTGATGGCGGCGACGACCCGCTCCCGCGTCTCCCACGTGTCGGTGATCTGCCGTTCCGCCCGGTAGCGGCGCAGCGCCACGTCCACCTGGTCGGCCAGCCACAGCAGCGCCAGTTCGCGCAGCGCGGTGAGGTTGCCGGTGCGGAAGTAGTTGCCCAGCGCCGCGTCCACCTTGTCGGCGGCGTAGACGTTGCCGTGCGCGAGGCGGCGGCGCAGCGCCTGCGGGGTGATGTCGGCGAGTTCGATCTGCTCGGCGCGCCGCACCACCTCGTCGGGGACCGTCTCCTGCTGGCGGACCCCGGTGATCGTCTCGACCACGTCGTTGAGGCTCTCCAGGTGCTGCACGTTCACCGTGGACAGCACGGTGATCCCCGCTTCGAGGAGTTCCTCGACGTCCTGCCAGCGCTTCTCGTTGCGCGAGCCGGGGGCGTTGGTGTGCGCGAGCTCGTCGACGACGGCGACCTGCGGGCGGCGGGCCAGCACGGCGTCCAGGTCGAGTTCGGCGGCCTGGACGCCGCGGTGCAGCTCGCGGCGGCGCGGCACCTGCTCCAGCCCGGCCAGCAGGCGTTCGGTCTCGGCGCGGCCGTGCGTCTCCACCAGGCCGATGACGATGTCGGTGCCGCGTTCGAGCCGCCGCCGCGCCTCGCCGAGCATCGCGTAGGTCTTGCCCACGCCCGGCGCGGCGCCGAGGTAGATCCGCAGCTCGCCCCGCTTCATCCCGCGCCTCCCCGCCGACGGTGGCCGTCGGCACCGATCCTGCCGCTCCGCCGCGCGGTGCACCTGCCGCGGGTCATCCGCGGTGCTCGGCGACGGCCGCGTTGAGCGCCGGGACCGCGACCGTGCGCTCGGCGAACACGCCGCCGGAGGTGGCGGCGGCGATGAGCCGGTGCACCTCCTCGACCGGCAGCCCCGTCTCGCGGGCGACGCGCGGGGCCTGCAGCGCGGCGTAGGCGGGGCTGATGCCCGCGTCCACACCGCTGGCCGAGGCCGTCACCGCGTCCGCCGGGACCAGCTGCGGGGCGACCGCTTCGCGGGCGGCGATGCCGGTGCGCCGCTGCTGCACGGCCGCCAGCAGCTCCGGGTTGTCCGCGGCCAGGCTCGAGCCACCGGAGGTCGACGGATCACCGGGCCCGAGCGGTCCGTCCGCCGACGCCGACGGGCGGGTGTGGAAGTACGGGTCGTGCGCCGGGTCCGCGGGCACCGGGTCGATGCCGATCAGCTCGGACCCGACGACGCGCCCGTCCACCACCTGCGGCGATCCTTCGGCGTGGTCGTGCAACCCCGGCAGGTGGCCCGCTCCCCACACCGCCAGCGGGTAACACACGCCCAGCAGCACCGTGAACACCAGCAGCGCCCGCACCGCGGTCCCGGCCTGCCGCACCAACGTCGTGAACATCGCGTCTCTCCTCACTGCCTGTCTTCGAACCTGTCCGGCGGGTTGCGGCCGGTGCTCGTCAGCGGCGAAGCCGCTGAGCCGCCGACCACGCACGCAGCCGGACCACCCGCGGGTTCTCAGCGGTTCCCTCGCGAGGACAGCGATTTCGCCGTGTACGTGCCTGGTACATCAGAAATCGATCCCGCAGCGAGGGAACCGCTGAGGTTCCGCCACCCGACCCACCTCGCAACCGAAGTCCGGGGCCCCCCCCCCCCCCGCCGGGGTGGCGCCACCCCCCCGAGTTTACAACCCACCCCCAAAACA
>NZ_JAIUKC010000045.1:0-6282 GCF_020177435.1 Saccharopolyspora sp. 7B
TTCCCGGTCTTCAAACAAAAAACCCCCCCGCGCGGGGTGGCCCCGGGGGGGGCCCCCCCCCCCCCCCCCCCCCCCCCCCGCCGGCCGCCCCCCCCCCCCGGGGGGGGGGGGCGCCCCACCACGAGGTCGATGAGCCAGATCCCCAAGAACGGGCTGAGCACGCCGCCGACGCCGAACAGCAGCAGGTTCCGCCGCAGCAGCGCCGCCGCGCTCGACGGCCGGTACCGCACGCCGCGCAGCGCCAGCGGGATCAGCACCACGATGATCAGCGCGTTGAAGATCACCGCGGACAGGATCGCGGAGGACGGCGTGGCCAGCTGCATCACGTTCAACCGGCCCAGCTGCGGGTAGATCGCGACGAACAGCGCGGGCAGGATCGCGAAGTACTTCGCCAGGTCGTTGGCGATGCTGAAGGTGGTCAGCGCGCCGCGGGTGATGAGCAGCTGCTTGCCGATCTCGACGATCTCGATGAGCTTGGTCGGGTCGGAGTCCAGGTCCACCATGTTCCCGGCCTCCTTCGCGGCGGCCGTGCCGGTGTTCATGGCGACGCCGACGTCGGCCTGCGCGAGCGCGGGCGCGTCGTTGGTGCCGTCCCCGGTCATCGCGACGAGCCTGCCGCCGTCCTGCTCGCGGCGGATCAGCGCCATCTTGTCCTCGGGCTTGGCCTCGGCGAGGTGGTCGTCCACACCGGCCTCGCGGGCGATGGCGGCGGCGGTGAGCGCGTTGTCGCCGGTGACCATGACGGTGCGGATGCCCATGGCGCGGAGTTCGGCGAAGCGCTCGGCCATGCCGGGCTTGACCACGTCGGAGAGCCGCACCACGCCGACGACGCGGAACGCGCCGTCCCGCTCCTCGGCGACGGCCAGCGGGGTGCCGCCGTCCCGGGCGATGCCGTCCGCGATGGTGTCCACTTCGGACTCGACGGTGCCGCCGCCCGCGCGCACCCACTCGCGGACCGCGCTGATCGCGCCCTTGCGGATGCGGCGGCCGGGCAGGTCGAGGCCGCTCATCCGGGTCTGCGCGGTGAACTCCACCGGTTCGCCGCCGTCCGGCCGGGCGGGGATCTCGTGGTGCTCGCGGCAGAACTCGACGATGCTGACGCCTTCGGGGGTCGGGTCGGCGAGGCTGGAGAGCACCGCCACCTCGGCCAGTTCGGCGTCGGTGGCCCCGCCGGCCGGGACGAGCTCGGTGGCGCGCCGGTTCCCGAAGGTGATGGTGCCGGTCTTGTCCAGCAGCAGCGTGTCCACGTCCCCGGCGGCCTCCACGGCGCGCCCGGACTTGGCGAGCACGTTGCGCTGCACCAGCCGGTCCATGCCCGCGATGCCGATCGCCGACAGCAGCGCCCCGATCGTGGTGGGGATCAGGCACACCAGCAGCGCGGTCAGCGTCACCACCGGCAGCAGCCCGCCGGAGTAGCCGGCCAGCGGCTGCAGCGCGGTCACCGCGAGCAGGAAGATGATGGTGAGCGTGGACAGCAGGATCGTCAGCGCGATCTCGTTCGGCGTCTTCTGCCGCTGCGCGCCTTCGACGAGCGCGATCATCCGGTCCACGAAGGTCTCGCCGGGAGCGGTGGTGATCCGCACGACGATCCGGTCGGAGAGCACCGTGGTCCCGGCGGTCACCGCGGACCGGTCGCCGCCGGATTCGCGGATGACGGGGGCGGATTCGCCGGTGATGGCGGATTCGTCGACGGTGGCGATGCCCTCGACGACGTCGCCGTCGCCGGGGATCACCTCGCCCGCTTCGACGACGACGCGGTCGCCGATGCGCAGGCCGGTGCCCGCGACCCGTTCCTCGCCGTGCTCGCCGATCCGGCGGGCGACGGCCTCGGACCTGGTGCGCCGCAACGATTCCGCCTGCGCGCGGCCGCGTCCTTCGGCGACCGCTTCGGCGAGGTTCGCGAACAGCACGGTGAACCACAGCCAGGCGGCGACGGCGATGCCGAAGGCGCTGGGCTCGACGACGGCGAGCGCGGTGCTGAGCACCGAGCCGACCCACACGACGAGCATGACGGGGTTCGCCGGCTGGTGCTTCGGGTGCAGCTTGCGCAGGGCCTGCGGCAGGGCGGCGAGCAGCTGCCGCGGCCGGAACGACCCGGCGGCGACGGCGCGCCCGCGCTGCGGGGATCGCCGGTCCCCGGCGGATTCCGGGGATTCGGTCAGGACGGCGGTCATGCCAGTGCCTCCGCGATCGGGCCGAGCGCCAGCGCGGGCAGGAAGGTCAGCGCGGCGACGAGGACGACGGTGCCTGCGAGCAGGCCTGCGAACAGCGGTCCGGTGGTGGGCAGCGTGCCCGCACCGGCCGGGATGCGCCGCTGGCGGGCGAGCGCCCCGGCCAGCATCAGCACCGCCATGATCGGCAGCAGCCTGCCGAACAGCATGGCCAGCGCCAGGGTGGTCTGGAAGAAGTCGTCGGTGGCGGTGAGCCCGGCGAACGCGCTGCCGTTGTTGTTGGCGGCGGACGCGTACGCGTAGAGCACTTCGCTGAGCCCGTGCGCCCCCGAGTTCGCCATCGCCCCGGACGTGGCGGGCAGCGCGATGGCGGCGCCGGTGCCGACCAGCACCAGCGCGGGCATCACCAGGATCGACAGCGCGGCGGCGGTGATCTCCCGGCGGCCGAGCTTCTTGCCCAGGTATTCGGGGGTGCGCCCCACCATCAGCCCGGCCAGGAACACGGCGAGCACCGAGAGCACGAGGATGCCGTACAGCCCGGAACCGACCCCGCCGGGCGCGACCTCGCCGAGCAGCATGTTCAGCAGCACCGCTCCGCCGCCGAGCCCGCTGAGGCTGTCGTGCGCCGAGTTCACCGCGCCGGTGGAGGTGCCGGTGGTTGCGACGGCGAACAGCCCGGACAGGTAGGTGCCGAAGCGCGCCTCCTTGCCCTCCAGCGCACCGCCCGCGGCGAGCGCCACCGGACCGTTCGGGTGCGCCTCGGCCCACCACACGACGGCCAGCAGCGCGGTGAACAGCCCGGCCATCACCGACAGCAGCACCCGGCCCTGCCTGCGGTCGCCGACCATGGTGCCGAAGGTGCGGGTCAGGCTCACCGGGATCAGCAGGAGCAGGAAGATCTGCAGCAGGTTGCTGACCCCGTTCGGGTTCGCGAACGGGTGGGCGGAGTTCGCGTTGAGCACGCCGCCGCCGTTGGTCCCGAGGTCCTTGATGGCCTCCTGGCTCGCGATCGGCGCGGTGGCGATGGTGTGCTGCTGCCCGTCGAGGCCGACGACGTGCAGGCCGGGCGCGAAGCTCATCACCGCGCCGAGCCCCACCAGCAGCACCGCGGCCACGGCCGCGATGGGCAGCAGGACGCGCACCACGCCGCGGGTGAGGTCCACCCAGAAGTTCCCGATCCGGTCGGTGCCGGAGCGGGTGAACCCGCGCACCAGCGCGACGGCGACGGCCATGCCGACCGCGGCGGACAGGAAGTTCTGCACGGTGAGCCCGGCCAGCTGCACGGTGTGCCCGAGCACCTGCTCCGGCACGTAGGACTGCCAGTTGGTGTTGGTCGCGAAGCTGACCGCGGTGTTGAACGCGGTGGCCGGGTCAACGGGACCGCGCCCGAAGTCCAGCGGCAGGAAGCCCTGCAGCCGCTGCAGCAGGTACAGCAGCACGACGGAGGCGAACGAGAACGCGAGCACCGCGGCCGCGTAGGTCGTCCAGCGCTGCCCGGCGTCGCCGTCGACGCGCAGCACCCGGTAGAGCCCGCGCTCCACCCGCCAGTGCCGGTCGTCGGTGTAGGCGCGCGCCATGTGGTCGCCGAGCGGCCGGTAGCAGACCGCCAGGGCGAGGACGAGGAGGGCGACCTGGGTGAGGCCGACCGCGAGGGAGGACATCAGAACTTCTCCGGCCTGATCAGGGCGAGGAACAGGAAGGCGATGAGCAGCAGCGCGAGCAGGCCGCCCGCGGCGTTGGCGAGGAGGGCGATCACAACCGCTCCAGACCGCGCAGGCTCAGCGCGAGCACGAGGAACCCACCGATCAGCACGAGCGCGCAGGCGAGGTCCGCCATCTCCGCGCGCCTCCTTCGATGCGGGGCGCCCCGGTGGCGCCGTCTCCCCCACTCAACGTCGTCGCGCGGGGCGCGGACAGGGCTGCTGACGGTGGTTTGACGCGGGGAGCGGCGGTCTTGACGCGCTGCTTACGCCGGCGGCGTCCGTGGTCCGTCCGGGTGAGGGCGTGGCGTCCCTCACCGCACGTCGGTACGGACCGCGTTACGACCGCGTTACCTGCCGCGATACGTGGGAACACCGGTGTCGCGCGTGGTTTTTCGACCGTTTTGGCAGGTCTGGGCGTTGTCACGCACCGAGTTCGACACCGCGGATTGGTTTCGTCGATGCAACAAAGTAGTTACCTTGACTAAGTAAGAACCTTCACGAAGGGAGCTACGCCATGTGCGGCATCTCCGGCTGGATCGATTTCCGCCGAGACCTCACCCGGGAACAACCGGTCATCGACGCGATGTGCGACACGATGGCCTGCCGCGGGCCGGACGGGGCGGGAACCTGGGTCCAGCCGCACGCGGCGCTCGGCCACCGGCGGCTCGCCATCATCGACCTGCCCGGCGGCGCCCAGCCGATGGAGGTCGACACCCCCGACGGCAAGGTCGGGCTCGTCTACAGCGGTGAGGCCTACAACTTCACCGAGCTGCGCGACGAACTCCGCCGCCGCGGCCACCGCTTCGACACCGACTCCGACACCGAGGTCGTGCTGCACGGCTACCTGGAGTGGGGCGCCGACGTCGCCGAGAAGCTCAACGGCATGTACGCCTTCGCCGTCTGGGACACCCGCACCGAGCAGCTGCTGCTGATCCGCGACCGGATGGGCATCAAGCCGCTGTACTACCAGCAGACCGAGAACGGCCTGCTGTTCGGCTCCGAGCCGAAGGCGATCCTGGCCAACCCCGAGGTGGAGAAGGTCGTCGACGCCGACGGGCTGCGCGAGCTGTTCTCCGTCACCAAGTCCCCCGGCCGGGCCATCTGGCAGGGCATGCGCGAGGTCGTGCCCGGCACCGTCGTCACCTTCGACCGCAACGGCCTGCGCGAGCACACCTACTGGAGCCTCGACGCCGTCGAGCACACCGACGACCAGGAAGCCAGCGTCGCGCACGTCCGCGAACTGCTCGACGACATCGTGCGCCGCCAGCTCGTCGCCGACGTGCCGCGGTGCCTGCTGCTCTCCGGTGGCCTCGACTCCAGCGCGTTGACCGCGCTGTCCGCCCAGCAGCTCGCCGCGCAGGGCGAGAAGGTCCGCAGCTTCGCCGTGGACTTCGTCGGCCAGACCGAGAACTTCCAGCCCGACGAGATGCGCGCGACCCCCGACGGCCCGTTCGTGCAGGACGTGCACAAGCACGTCGGCTCGCAGCACCAGGACATCGTGCTCGACCCGCAGGCCCTCGCCGACCCGGCCGTGCGCCGTGCCGCCGTGCAGTCCCGGGACTTCCCGATGGGCCTCGGCGACATGGACAACTCGCTGTACCTGCTGTTCAAGGCCATCCGCGGCCATTCGACCGTGGCGTTGTCCGGCGAGTCCGCCGACGAGGTCTTCGGCGGCTACAAGTGGTTCCACGACCCGAAGGTGCAGCAGGCGCGCACCTTCCCGTGGCTGGCCGCCTTCAACACCCAGCAGGCCGAGGGCCCCCGCGTCCTGGACAAGTCGGTCGCCGACACCCTCGACATCCCCGGCTACATCAGCTCGGAGTACGAGGCGGCCATCGCGGGCATGCCCACGCTCGACTCGGACAGCCCGTTCGAGGCGAAGATGCGGGAGATCAGCTACCTGCACCTGACCCGCTTCGTGCGGATGCTGCTGGACCGCAAGGACCGGATGTCGATGGCGGTGGGCCTGGAGGTCCGCGTCCCGTTCTGCGACCACCGGCTCGTCGAGTACGTGTTCAACGCGCCCTGGTCGCTCAAGACCTACGACGGCCGGGAGAAGAGCCTGCTGCGCGGCGCCTCCGCCGACGTGCTGCCGAAGTCCGTGGTGGACCGGGTGAAGAGCCCGTACCCGTCGACCCAGGACCCGGCCTACGCCGCCGAGCTGCAGAAGCAGGTCAAGGAGCTCATCTCGAACGGGGACCGGGCGCTGGAACTGCTCAACGCCGACTGGGTGCGCGAGGCCGCGAACCTCGATCCGTCCGAAGTGGACACCCCGACCCGGAACGTGTTCGAGCGCGCGCTCGACGTCTCCACCTGGTTCGACCTGCACAACCCGACCATCAAGCTCTGATCGAGCGCTGATCGGGCCGCTGGTCCGCCGCTCGGCCCGTCCTGCTCTGCGGGCCGAGC
>NZ_JAIUKC010000046.1:0-48630 GCF_020177435.1 Saccharopolyspora sp. 7B
ACCCCCCACCCACCCGGCGGCCGGCGGCGGGGGGGGGGCGGGGGCCCCCGCCCCCCCCCCCCCGGGCGGGGGGCCCCCCCCCCCCACCCCTGGTGAACGCCCCCACCGGTTCGGGTGCCGGTGGGGGCGTTCGCGCGTCAGCTCAACGGGATCAGCAGGCGGAAGGTCGAACCGGACGGGCTCGTGGCCAGCTCCACCCGGCCGTTGTGCGCCTCCGCGATCGCCGCGGTGATCGCCAGGCCCAGGCCGGTGCCGCCCTCCGAGCGCTCGCGCCCGTCGTCCACCCGGTAGAACCGGTCGAAGATCCGCTGCGCGTGCTCCGGCGGGATCCCCGGCCCGGCATCGCTGATCGACACCACGCCCATCGCGGTGCCCGGCCGCACCTCGGCTCCCGCCGCGAACACCCCGTCGCGCGCCGAACCGTGCGCCACCTCCACCCGCACCGGCGTGCCCGGCGTCGTGTGCACCAGCGCGTTCGTCATCAGGTTCGTCAGCACCTGCCGCAACCGCGGGCCGTCCCCCAGCACCCGCACCGCGCGCTCCGGTACCACCAGCTCGATCTCGCGACTCGGGTCCCGCACCCGCGCGTCGCCCGCGATGTCGGTGGCCAGCGGCACCAGGTCCAGGTCCACCAGGTCGATCGTGCGTTCCCGGTCCAGGCGGGCCAGCAGCAGCAGGTCCTCCACCAGCGCGCCCATCCGCACCGCTTCGCTCTCGATGCGGGACATCATCATCCGCACGTCCTGCTCCCCCGGCGACTCGCTGCGCCGGTACAGCTCGGCGAAACCGCGGATGGAGGTCAGCGGGGTGCGCAGCTCGTGCGAGGCGTCCGCGACGAACCGGCGCAACCGGTGCTCGGACTGCTCCCGCTGCTGCAGCGCGGCCACCAGCCTGCCCAGCATCGTGTTCAGCGCCGCGCCCAGCCTGCCCGTCTCCGTGCTCGGGTCCTGGTCGGCGACGCGGCGTTCCAGGTCGCCGGTGGCGATGGCGTGCGCGGTGTGCTCGATGCGGGTCAGCGGCCGCAACCCCAGCCGCACCGTCACCATCGACGCCGCCGCCAGCAGCACCACCACGATCCCGCCCACCACCAGCTCGATGATGGTCAGCCACTGCAAGGTCTGGTTGACGTCGCCGGTGGACAGCGCCAGCGCCACCTTCTCCCCGTTCGGCCGGCTCTCGGTGAGCACCCGCCAATCCGAGCCGCCGGAGCGGTCCGGCACCGTGATGATCTCGCCGACCGGACCCGGCCGGCGGATCATCGGCTGCCGCGGATCGGTCTCCGTCGGACCGGCCACCGACCACAACCGGCCTTCCTCGTCGAACAGCAGCGCCCGGAACTCGGTGGGCAGCCGCGGCCCCGAGCCGTGGTCCTCCGGTCCCTCGCCGGGCATCGGGCGCGGCCGGTCGTCCAGCCACGGGCGCGCCATCTCGTGCAGCCGCCCGTCCAGCTTGTCCAGCAGCGAATCCCGCAGCAGCAGCTGGCTGGCGAAGCCCATCGCCACCAGGCCGGTCACCGTCGCGCCGATCAGCAGCAGCAGCAACCTGCCGCGCAAGGTGCGGGTGAACCGCCGCATCCGGGTCAGCATCGGGGACGCTCCTCCGGCGGGATGCGCAGCACGTAGCCGACGCCGCGGATCGTGTGGATCAGCGCAGGCCGGGTGAAGTCGACCTTGCGGCGCAGGTAGCTGATGTAGGACTCGACGATGCGGCTGTCCCCGCCGAACTCGTAGTTCCACACCCGGTCCAGGATCTGGCCCTTGCTGACCACCTTCTCCGCGTTGATCAGCAGGTAGCGCAGCAGCTTGAACTCCGTCGGAGACAGGTTCACCAGCTGCCCGGCTCGCCGCACCTCGTAGGTCTCCTCGTCCAGCTCCAGGTCCTGGTAGCGCAGCCGCGAATCCGGTTCGGCGACCTGCTCCGGCTGGGCGCGGCGCAGGATCGCGCGCAACCGCAGCACCACCTCGTCCAGGCTGAACGGCTTCGTCACGTAGTCGTCGCCGCCCGCGGTGAGCCCCGCGATCCGGTCCTCCACCGCGTCCCGCGCCGTCAGGAACAGCACCGGCACCGCGTCCCCGCCCTCGCGCAGCCGCCGCGCCACCGTGAAGCCGTCCTGGTCCGGCAGCATCACGTCCAGCACCACGATGTGCGGGCGGAAATCGCTCGCGGCGCGCAACGCCTCGGCTCCGCTGGCGGCGCCGCGCACCTCGAAACCGCTCAGCCGCAGGGCGGCGGTGAGCAGTTCCAGGATGTTCGGCTCGTCATCGACGACCAGTACGCGCGCCGACGGCGCCTTCGCATCAACCACGGGGCAAGGATCTCTCACTCGGCTGGGGACTCGCTGAACGGATGCTGGGAACGGCCTGCGTGCCAGGACGCCCCGGGGCGCGCTCGTCGTCGAACGCGACCCGGGGCGCCCCGGCCGGCTCCGCCACCGGGCCTGCGCGCGGGCCCGGCGGCAGGGGCTCAGCCCCGGCAGTCGTAGAGACCGCCGGAGGACTGGCCGTCCTGCTCGGAGCCGGTGCCCCCGTAGGTGGCGGCGTCCACCAGGGTGCAGTGCTGCTCCACCCACTCCTGGCGCTCGGTGGCGGCACCGCCCTGGCCGCCGGGCATCCCGCCGCCCTGCGAGCGGCCGTCCTGGCCGTCCTGGGCCTGATCGTCCTGGTTCTGGCCGTCCTGGGACCGCTGCCCGGACGTGCCGCCCGGACCACCGCCACCGGGGCCGCCCATGCCGCCGAGCTGCACGAAACCGAGCTGCCCGGCCTCCTGCCAGGAGGCCAGCTGCACCACCGACGGGGCGTCGTCGCTGCCGGTGAACCCGCCCATGCCGATCACCCGGACATCGCTGTTGATGATGTAGGAGCCCGCGCCGTGCGCCCCGCCCTCGACGGCGAGCGGGATCTCCCGGTCACCGGCCTGCGCGGTCACGTACGCCAGCAGCGACTCCTGCTCGTCGGTGAGGGACTCGTCGCTCATGCCGCCGGGGCCGCCGCGGGACTGCCCGCCGCCGGGCCGCGAGTTCCGGTCCTGCGAGCCCTGGGCGTTCTGGTCCGGCCCGTCCTGCCCCCGGGAGTCCTGCCCGTCGCGCCCCGGCATGCCACCAGGACCACCACCACCGGGACCGCCGCCGCCCGGACCGCCCATGCCGGTGGACGGACCGGCCGTCGGGTTCGCCCCGCCCATGCCGCCTCCGCCGTCCGACGCGAACGCCGTCGCCGCCGACCACACGCTCGGCACCGCCAGCACCGCGGCCAGCGACAACGTCAGCGCCACCGTGCCCACGGCGCCCCTGCCGCGGCCGAGCAGCAGCGCGAGCACCGCGAGCACGCCCAGCCCGATGGCCAGGTACCCGGCCCAGCCGTTCCAGTCGGCGTTGCGGAACACCAGCACCGCCGCCCACGCCACGGTGAGCACCACGCCCAGCGGCAGCAGCAGCCACCCCTTGCCCGCGCCCGACCGGTACGACTTCCAGAACCGGACCAGCCCGGCCCCGGCCACCGCGCCGACCGCGGGCGCCAGCATCGTCGTGTAGTACGGGTGCATCGTGCCCTGGGCGAAGCTGAACATCAGCCAGATGAACACCAGCCAGCCGCCCCACAGCACCCAGCCCGCGGCCTCGAAGCGGTCGCCCGGCTCCCCGGCGCGGCGCCGCAGCACCGCCCCCACCACGACGGAAATCAGCACCAGCGCGCACAGCGGGAACAGCCAGCTGATCTGCCCGGCGAGCTGCTCGTTCGCGAACCGCAGCAGCCCGGACTCACCGGAGAAACCACCGCCGCCACCGGGCCCGCCACCGCCAGGACCACCGCCGGAGGAGGAGCCCCCGCCTCCGCCGTTGCCCTCGCCGCCGAAGATCCGGCCGAACCCGTTGTAGCCGAAGATCAGGTCCAGCGCGGAGCCGTCCTCGCTGCCCCCGATGTAGGGCTTCGGCGACGGCCACAGCACCGTCGCCGCCACCCACCAGAACGAGGTGACCAGCACGGTCACCGCGGCCGCCACCAGGTCCAGCGCCTTGCGCCCCCAGGGCGCCCGCCGACCCACCAGGTACACCGCGATGAACACCGGCAGCAGCATCCACGCCTGCAACATCTTCGTCAGGAACCCGCAGCCGACCAGCGCCGCCGCACCCACCAGCCACCAGGTCGCGCGGGAGGCGCGCTCCGCCGAGACGGCCCGGGTCAGCGCGTAGGCGGCGCCCAGCACCAGCAGCACCAGCAGCGTGTCCGGGTTGTTGTCCCGGTTGATCGCCACCGTGATCGGCGTCAGCGCCATGACCAGCGCCGCCAGCAGCGCGGCGTGCTCCCCCGCCCACCGGCGCACCACGCGGTGCAGCAGGAACACCCCGGCGACGCCCATCACGACCTGCGGGAACAGCACCGCGAACCGGCTGAAGCCGAAGATCTTCGCGGACACCACCTGGACCCACAGCGCCATCGGCGGCTTGTCCACGGTGACCACCCCGGCCGGGTCGAACGACCCGAACAGGAAGTTCTCGAAGCTCTGCGACATCGACTTGACCGCCGCCGAGTAGTACGTGTTGCCCCAGGACGAGCCGATCCCCCACGCGTAGAGGACCGCGGCGAGCAGGCAGATCGCGCCGAGCGCGAACGGCTGCCACCGCCTCCGCCGGGGTGCGTCGACGGCGTCCGCTGCGGGTGCGCCGAGTGCGACCGTGGTCATGCTGCTTCCTTTTCGGAGGAGGGAACGGGAGTGGGCTGCGGCGTCCTCGGGCGGAACACCCAGGACCGCAGCAGTACGAAGCGCAGCGCGGTGCCGACGACCGAGGAGGCGATCAGCACCAGCACCTCCAGCCAGCGGGAGGCGTCCGGAACCGCGGCGTCGAGCGCCAGCAGCGCGCCGGAGGTCACCACGTAGTACAGGGCGAACACCACCAGCCCCTGCACGTGCACCCGCCCGGACGACGCGGCCCGCCCGACGAAGGTGAACCGGCGGTTCGCCTCGGTGTTCCACAGGGTCGTCACGGTCAGCGCCACCAGGTTCGCCACCAGCGGCGGCCACCACGACCGCAGCAGCGCGTACAGCACCGACGTGGCCACTGTGGACAAGATGCCGATGATGCCGAAGGAGAACAGCTGCCACAGCAGGCCGTTCTCCCGCTCCGCGAGCACCGCCTGCGGGTGCGCGGCGCGCGGTTCCGGTCGCCGCGGCAGGCCCTCGACGGTGGCGGCACCGGTCAGCTTCGCCCGCGCCACCCGCAGCAGCCCGGCGAGGTCGTCGGTGGCGGTCTTGGTGACGTTGACGCGGGTGTCGACGTCCTCGACCCAGTCCACCGGCACCTCGTGCACCCGCAGCCCGTTGTGCTCGGCCAGCAGCAGCAGTTCGGTGTCGAAGAACCAGGAATCGTCCTCGACCTTGCGCAGCAGCGGCCGGATCACGTCGGTGCGCGCCGCCTTGAACCCGCACTGCGCGTCGGAGAACCGCGCGCCGTGCGTCCAGCGGATCACCTTGTTGTAGGCCCGCGAGATCAGCTCCCGCTTCGCCCCGCGGATGGTGCGCGAGCCCGGCGCCAGCCGGGACCCGATGGCCAGGTCCGAATGCCCGTTGACCAGCGGCGCCACCAGCGGCAGCAGCCCGTCCAACCCGGTGGAGAGGTCCACGTCCATGTAGACCACCACGTCCGCGTCGCTGTAGCCCCACGCGGTGCGCAGCGCCAGTCCCCGGCCCTTGCGGTCCAGGTGCAGCACCCGCACGTTGGGCATCGACTCGGCCAGCTCGTGGGCGACGCGCAGCGTCCCGTCGGTGCTGGCGTTGTCGACGACCGTGATCGTCCAGTTGAACGGGAAGTCGTGCTCGAGGTGGTCCCGGAGCACGTGCAGGCACCCGGGCAGCGAACGCTCCTCGTTGTAGACCGGGATCACCAGATCGACCGTCGCCGTCTCGCGCGCCATCGCCCCCCGGCGCGCGGTCTCGACACTTCCTTGCGGCATCACGTTCATCCCTTTCCACGTTCTCCCGCTCCTGACATCACGGCCGGCAGCACTGGCGACCCGGGTTCCATGAAGCACCGCCGGGTTGTCCAGGGCCTCGGTACGAGGTGGGAGTTCGCTGGGAATCCGCGACCGCCGCGCGCGCCCGCTCCCGGCCCGGAGCGGCGGGTGCTGCACGAACGGCCGCCGGACCGGTCGAGGAGTGCGCGGCGGACGTCCAGCCGATTCCCAGCTTCGCCGTCCACCGTCGGGGCCGACGGCGAGCGGAGGAGTGACGCGGTGGAGCAGGAACGGTCCCGGGCGGCCCGGTGGGTGCTGGGCAGGAGGACGGACCCGGTGTGGGCGCGGCCGGCGCTGATCGCGGTGCTCGCGGTCGCGGCGGTGCTCGACACCTGGGCGCTGTCGATCAACGAGTGGGCGAACACGTACTACTCGGCGACGGTGCTGGGCATGACGCAGAGCTGGAAGGCGTTCTTCTACGGCTCGCTGGACGCGGCCTCGTTCATCACCGTGGACAAGCCGCCGCTGGCGCTGTGGGTGCAGGCGCTGTCGGCGCGGGCGTTCGGCTTCAACACGTGGAGCCTGCTGGTGCCGCAGGCCGTGTTCGCCGTGCTCACCGTGGCCGTGGTGCACCACCTGGTGCGGCGTTCCTTCGGGCACGCCGCGGGCCTGCTGGCGGCGCTGGTGCTGGCGGTGACGCCGATCGCGGTGGCGATGGCGCGGCACAACAACCCGGACGGGCTGCTGGTGCTGCTGACCGCGCTCGCGATCTGGGGCGCGTCCAACGCGATCCGCTCCGGGAAGCTCTCGCCGCTGGTGTGGAGCGCGGTGGCGATCGGCCTCGCGTTCAACGTCAAGATGCTGCAGGCGTACTTCGTCGTCCCGGTGATCGCGGTGGTGTACCTGGTGGCGGCCCGGCCGCGGTGGCCGCGGAAGCTGCTGAACCTCGGCGTCGCCGGGCTGGTGCTGGCCGGGGTGAGCGCCTCGTGGCTGGTCGCGGTGGACGCGGTGCCCGCCGCCTCGCGGCCCTACGTCGGCGGCAGCACGGACAACACGGTGCTGGACCTGCTGCTCGGCTACAACGGGCTCGGGCGGGTGCTCGGGCAGAACCACATCATGTCGCCCGGGATGACCGGCGGCGGCGGTGGCGGCGGGATGCCGGGCGGGATGCCGCCCGGCGGTGGCGGCCCCGGCGGGATGGGCGGTCCCGGGGGCGGCGACGAGGGGCTCACCCGGCTGATCAGCGACCAGGTGGCCGGGCAGATCTCCTGGCTGTTCCCGCTGGCGCTGTGCGGTGCGATCGCCGCGCTGGTGCACCTGCGGCGGCGGCCCGCGCGGGACGCGCAGCGCGCGGATCTCCTGCTGTGGCTGGGAACCCTGCTGGTGACCGCGGCGGTGTTCACCTTCGCCTCCGGCATCTGGCACCCGTACTACTCGGTGGCGCTCGCGGCACCGCTCGCGGCCGTGGCCGGCATCGGCGTGGTGTGCATGGTGCGGCTGTTCCGGGTCTCGGCCGGGTGGGGCGCGCTGCTGCCGCTGTCGATCGCGGCGACCGGGGCGTGGGCGTGCGCGGTGCTGGACCCCGACTGGATCGGCTGGCTGCCGCCGCTGATCGCGGTGCTCACCACGGTGTCGGTGCTGGCGCTGGTAGCGCTGCTCGCCGTCCCCCGGCAGCGGCGGATGCGGGCGAAGCTCGCGCTGGCGGCCTTGCTGGCCGGGCTGGTCGCGGTGCTGTCCGGGCCGACGGCCTACGCGCTGACCGCGCTGAGCACGCCGATCCAGGCGACGTTCCCGTCCGCCGGGCCCTCCGCGCAGGGCGGCCCGGGCGGTGGCGGCCCGGGGCGCGGTCAAGGCGGTCCCGGCCCGGACGGTCGTGGTGGACCCGGGGCCGACGGGCGGAGCCCGGGCGCGCCGAGCGCCGACGGGCAGGACTCCGGCGGCCGGGACTCGGCCGCCCCGAACGGGAACGATCCGAACGCGGACGGCCCCGGTTCGGGCGGGCAGGTCCCGGACGGCCGGAACGGCGACGGCCAGGGCTCCCGGACGGGCGGCGACGGCCGCCGCGGCGGCCCCGGCGGCCAGAGCACCGAGGTCAGCGACGAGGTGGTCCGCTACCTCACCGACCACCACCGGGACGAGACCTGGCTGGTCGCCGTCGTCGGTGCCATGGTGGCCGCGCCGATCATCCTGGACACCGGCGAGCCGGTGATGGCCGTCGGCGGCTACAACGGCAACGACCCGGCCCCTACCGTCGACCGGCTGCGGACCTACGTCGAGGAAGGCGAGTTGCGCTACGTGTGGACCAACGGCAGCTCCGGGGTGCGGAGCACGGGCGAGGAGGTCGACACCCGCGTCGTCGACGAGTCGATGGCCTGGGTCGCCGAGCACTGCACCGCCGTCGACCCGGCCGAGTACGGCGGCACGGCCGCGACGACCGGCTCCGGGCCGACGACCGGTACCGGCGGGGAGGACGCCCCGACCCGGCTCTACGACTGCGCGAACCGGCACTGATGCCGAGGGGAACCGCTCGCCGGGTGCCGAGCATCGCGCTCGCCCTGCTGGTCGTGCTCGCGCTGGCGGGCACCAGCGCCCCGCCCCGGGACACCGCCGCGGGGGGGGGGGGGGGGGGGGGGGGCCCCCCCCCCCCCCCCCCCGCGCGGGGGGGGGGGGGGGCGGCGGGCGGGGGCGGGGGGGGGCGCGGGGGGGCCGGGGGGGGGGGGGGCCCCCCGGGGCCCGCCGGGGGGGGGGGGGCCGGGGGGGGGGCCCCCCGCCCCCCCCCCGGCCCCCCCGCGGGGGGGCCCCCCCCCCGGGGCCCCCCCGCGGCCACCCCGCCGATGGGCTGGAACAGCTGGAACACCTTCGGCTGCGACATCGACGAGGCGAAGATCCGCGGTGTCGCGGACGCGATGGTGGCGTCGGGGATGCGCGACGCGGGCTACCGCTACGTCGTGGTGGACGACTGCTGGTACGAGCCGGACCGCGACGCCGCCGGGAACCTGCGGGCCGACCGCACCCGCTTTCCCAGCGGCATGGCGGCGCTCGGCGAACACCTGCACGCGCAGGGCCTGCTGTTCGGGATCTACGCGTCGCCGAACGTGCGGACCTGCGCGCAGCGCACCGGCGCCTACCCGGGTGCGACCGGCAGCGGCGACCGGGAGGTGCAGGACGCCCGGACCTTCGCGTCCTGGGGCGTTGACTACCTCAAGTACGACTGGTGCTCCGGCGGCGGTTCCACCCGCAACGTGCGCGTCGCGTTCACCGCGATGCGCGACGCGCTCGCCGCCACCGGCAGGCCGATCGTCTACAGCACCAACCCGAACAGCAACTTCCCCGGCGAGCCGGGGGAATCGGAGGACTGGTGCGGGGTCGCGCACCTGGCGCGCACCACCGAGGACATCCAGCCGGTGTGGGATTCCGGGCACCGCAACGAACATCCGATGGGCGTGCGCAACATCATCGACGTCCACAGTGGACTGGCAGATCGGGTGCGCCCGGGCTGCTGGAACGACCCGGACATGCTGGAGGTCGGCGTGCACGGCGTGAACGGCTACGCCGGGCTCACCCCCGACGAGGAGCGCACCCACCTGAGCATGTGGGCCATGTTCGCCGCCCCGCTCATCGCGGGCAACGATCCCCGCACGATGTCCGAGGCGGACCGCGCGCTGCTCACCGATCCCGAACTGCTCGCCGTGGACCAGGACCCGCTGGGCGCGGCCGCGCACCGGGTTCGCGGCGGCGACCACCAGGTGTGGGTGAAGCCGCTGCTCGACGGCACCGCCATCGCCCTCCACAACCAGGCCGACACCCCGGCCCGCATCACCACGGGCCCCGCCGAACTGGGCCTCCCCGCCGGAGCGCGCCTCGCCCGGAACCTGAACGACGGCACCACCGGCCCGCTCACCGCCGACGTCCCCGCCCACGGCACCGTGCTGCTCCGCATCGACCACCTCAGCCGACCCGGTGCGCACCGCAGACCCGGCACACCATCCGGTCACCCGCGTCGGAACGGAGCCCCGCGCCCGGGTGCGCGGTCAAGGTGTGGTGCCCGCAGACGCCGCACGCCCCCGCCGAAGGCGGGTCGAACGCGCCGAGGGAACCGAGCTCCGCGGCGCTGGGGCCGGTGAGCTGTGAACGTTCGTGCAGGGCCATGAGCAGCTCCCTCGGACGAGGCGACGACGTCGCCGGTGCGGGGTCCGGAGGCTGCTGCTCAACCACCCCGCACAACGCCCACCCCGCCCGCGGCATTCCCGCGCGGGTGTCAGCGGCTTCCAGAACGGGTACCGACCGGGGAAATCGCCCACCGACCGGGAGGTGACCGTGTCCAACGGCTCCGAGGAGCTGGCGATCGCGTTGGCGACCATGCCGCGGGACCTGCTCTCGCAGCGCAGCGTGCAGCTCACCTTGGACCGCATCTGCGAGCACGCGGTGCGGCTGGTCGACGGCTGCGAGCACGCCGGGATCCTGACCCTGCACGGCGCGGGACGCGGGCGGCGGGCCGAGACCCTGTCGGTCACCCACGAGCTGGTCACCCGTTCCGATCAGATCCAGGTCGACCTCGGCGAAGGCCCGTGCCTGGACGCCGCGCAACACCGCGAGCAGGCGTATCGCATCAGCGACATGACCAGCACCCCGCACTGGCCGCGCTACGCGGCGAAGGCCCGCGACCTGGGCATCGGCAGCATGATGGGCTTCCTGCTCTACACCGAGGAGGACGAGCTCGGCGCGCTGAACCTCTACTCGTCGCGGCCCGCCGCCTTCACCGAACACTCCGAGCTGATCGGCTGGATCATGGCCTCGCACGCCGCGGTCGCCTTCTCCTCGGCCCGCGTCGACTCCCAGCTGCACGCCGCGGTCGCCACCCGGCAGCTCATCGGGGAGGCGATCGGCATCGTCATGGAGCGCTACAAGATCTCCGAGGACCAGGCCTTCGACGTGCTGCGGACCAGTTCGCAGCACGGCAACGTCAAGCTCCGGGACGTCGCCGAGCAGGTCACCACCACCGGCGAGATCCCCGGCGCCCGCTAGCCCGACCGGCGTGATTCGCACGGCGCGGGCACGGGTAGCCGACGCCCGGGTCAGGAGACACCGCTCGAGCGTGGCACTGGTCCAGGGCCCCTCGGTTCATCGCAGCAGCCGGGGGGCCCGCCCGCGTCACCGGTGCGCGTTGCGGGGTTCCGGTTGGCACACCGGGCAGCTGTAGGACGACCGGTTCATGAACGCGTCCCGCCGCACCACCGCCCCGCACCGCGGGCAGGGCCGCTCCGCCTGGCCGTACACGGCGAGCGACCGGTCGAAGTAGCCGGACTCGCCGTTGACGTTGACGTACAACGCGTCGAAGGAGGTCCCGCCCACCTGCAGCGCCTCCCCCATCACCTCGGTGACGGCCGCGAGCAGCGCCCGGACCTCCGGGCGGGTCAGCGTGGCGGTGGGCCGCGCCCAGTGCAGCTTCGCCCGCCACAGCGCCTCGTCCGCGTAGATGTTGCCGACGCCGGAGATCAGGCTCTGGTCCAGCAGCGCCCGCTTCACCCCGGTGCGCCGCGACCGCAGCTTCGCCACCACCGCGTCGACGTCGAACGCCTCCTCCAGCGGGTCCGGCGCGATGTGCGCCACCGGCGTCGGCAGCAGCACGCCGCCGACCTCCACCTGGTCGGCCAGGGCCAGGCCGCCGAACGTGCGCTGGTCCACGAACCGCAGCTCGGGACCGCCGTCGGCGAACGCGAACCGCACCCGCAGGTGCTTCTCGTCCGCGGTCCCCACCGGTTGCACCAGCAGCTGCCCGCTCATCCCCAGGTGGGTCAGCAGGGCCTCGCCGGGCGCGTCCGCGGTGCCGACGAACTCGGTGGCCTGCGGTGCCGCGTCCTCGTCCAGCACCAGCCACAGGTACTTGCCCCGCCGCCGCACGCCGTGGACGGTGCGCCCGGCCAGCCGGGCGGCGAAGTCCTCCGGCCCGGGGACGTGCCTGCGCACCGCGCGCGGGTGCAGGACGTCCACCGCGGACACGGTCCGTCCGGTCACGTGCTCGGCGACGCCGCGCCGCACCACCTCGACCTCGGGCAACTCGGGCACGCGCCCACCTTTCGGCACCACCGGGGAACGCCGCGCGACGGCGGCGGAACGTCGGCGCGCGCGCCGCGGCGCGCGCGAAAAAAGCCGGTCGAGCAGAGGATCCCGCGGCGGCCGGAGCCGCCGGAGGTTCCACCGCTCGACCGGCAGTGCACTCGCTCTAACGCAGGACGATCACGCCGGATCGCCGTCGCGGGCCGAACCGCCGGGGGCGCTCGCGGCGGACTCGTCCGTCCCGCCGGTTCCCTCCCCGGACTGGTCGGCCTCGTCCTGAGCGTTCTGCTCCCGCTCGGACAACGAGCGCCACGCCGCCTCGGCGGCCTTCTGCTCGGCTTCCTTCTTGGTCCGGCCGTCACCCTCGCCGAGGGTGTCGCCCGCCACGGACACGAACGCGCTGAACTCCTTGCGGTGATCAGGGCCGCGTTCCTGCACCCGGTACTCCGGTACGCCCCGGCCGGTGGCCGCGGTGAGCTCCTGCAGGCTCGTCTTCCAGTCCAACCCGGCACCGCGCTGCGGCGCCTCGGTCAGCAACGAGCCGAACAGGCGGTAGATCAGGTCCCTGGCGACCTCGATGCCGTTCTCCAGGTACACCGCGCCGAGCACCGCTTCCAGGCTGTCCGCCAGGATGCTCGCCTTGTCCCGACCGCCGGTGAGCTCCTCACCGCGGCCGAGCAGCAGGTACCTGCCGAGCCCGCCCTCACCGAGGGTCCGGGCCACGCCGGCCAGCGCGTGCATGTTCACCAAGCTCGCGCGCAACTTCGCCAGCTGCCCTTCCGGCAGGTCCGGGTGCTCCCGGTACAGCCGGTCGGTGATCACCAAGCCCAGCACGGAGTCGCCGAGGAACTCGAGCCGCTCGTTCGGCGGCAGACCACCGTTCTCGTACGCGTAGGAGCGGTGCGTCAGGGCGAGCGTGAGCAGCTCGGCGTCGAGTTCGACGCCGAGCGCTGACAGCAACGGGGCCCGGTCCGCAACGCGGTTCCGGGACTGCTTTCCCCCCACTCCGCGATCCGCGCGCGTCAGGCGGGCTGGACGACCTGGCGGCCGTCGTACTGGCCGCAGGCCGGGCAGACGACGTGCGGCAGCTTCTGCTCCCGGCAGGCCCGGTTCGAGCACTGCACCAGGGTCGGCGCGGTGGCCTTCCACTGGGACCGGCGGTGCCGGGTGTTGGAGCGGGACATCTTGCGCTTGGGGACGGCCACGACTAGTTCTCCTCTTCGTTCCCGCCGAACCGCTCACGCAGCGCGGCCCAGCGAGGGTCCATCGTCTCATGGGTGTGATCGGAGCCGAGTTCGGCCCACTTCACCCCGCACCCGGTGCACAGACCTTCGCAGTCCTCGCTGCACACCGGGGACGTGGGCATCGTCAGCAGCATCGCGTCCCGCACCGCGGGCTCCAGGTCGATCAGCTCGTCGACGACGCGGCTGACCTCGTCCTCGTCGGTGGTCGCCTCGGTGGTGCTGTCCGGGTAGGCGTACAGCTCGCGCAGCTCGATCTCGATCTCCTCGGAGAACTGGTCGAGGCAACGCGCGCACTCACCGGTGAACTCCGCCGTGGCGGTGCCCGAGATCAGCACCCCTTCCACCACCGACTCCGCCAGCACGTCGAGCTGGACGGGGTCGCCTTCCGGCACCCCGATCATGTCCAGGCCGAAACCGGCGGGCGCGGGGGCGCTGCGGCTGAAGCTGCGGCTGCTGCCCGCGCGGTGGCCGAGCTCGCGGGTGTCGATCACCCACGGGCCGACCTGCGGGGCGGCACTTGCTGCATCACGGTTCTGGGACATCACGAATCTCGTCGAAGCGAAGGGGCGGGTCAAGGTGCCAGCCGACGGCTGAACGACCGCGTCTGGTCGGTGCTGCCGGGCCAGGTGCGGTTCCGCGATGGCACGAGCGGCCGGAACCGCTCAGCGCGCGGAGCTCCGGCCGGTACCGGGCGCCGGACCCGGGTCCACGGCCCGCGCCCGCGGAGCGGGAGGCTCCGGAATGCGGGATCGACGAGCGTCGAGTGGAACCGGCCAAGCGACCGGAGCACATCCGGACGGACCTCGCACGGCCATCGCGTTCAGGGTACGCCACGGCCGCGACCACCCGGAATCACCCCGGTCGCACGCGCGGACCGGTGGATCCGCCGGGTCAGTTCTCCTCGTAGGCGGGCGCGCCGTGCCGGGTCTCCTCGTAGTCGAACGGGACGCCGACCGGGCTGCGCAGCTGCTGGCGGCCCTTGCCCACGGTGCGCAGCGTGCGGCTGAGCAGGTCCTCGAAGTCGGCGAGCCGCGCGTCCACGTAGGCGTCGCACTCGCTGCGCAGCCGCTCCGCGTCCTCCTGGGCGGCTTCGGTGATGCGCCTGGCCTCGGCGTGCGCGGCCTGCGCGACCTCGGTGTCGGCGACCAGCCGGGCCTGCTCGGAGCGGCCTTCGTGCACGGACTGGTCGTAGGCGGCCCGGCCGGCCTGCACCATGCGGTCGGCCTCGGACTGGGCGCGGCCCACGTAGTCCTCGTACTCGCGGCGGCCCGCGGTCACCGACTCCTCGGCGTGGGCGCGGGCGTCGGCGATGAGCTGGTCGGCCTGCTCCTGGGCGTCGGCGACGAGCTGCTCGGCCTCGGCGCGCGCGGAGGACAGGGTGCGGTCCGCTTCGGACCTGGCGTCCCCTATCGCCTTCCCGGACTGCGCCTCCGCCTTGGACACCACGTCGTCGCGGTGGTCGAGCACGTCCTGGGCGTCGTCGAGCTCCTGCGGGAGCGCGTCCCGCACGTCGTCGAGCAGCTCCAGCACGTCGCCGCGGGGAACGACGCAGCCCGAGGTCATCGGTACCCCGCGCGCCTCCTCCACGATCGTGACGAGCTCGTCCAACGCCTCGAAAACCCGGTACACCTCGATCTCCCTGCCGTCGTAGCCGCCCGGAGCGGCAAGCATGACACCAGACCCCGGCCCCGGGGATCACGGGTCGGCCGATCACCAGTGTGCCGCCGAGGCTCGCCCGAAGTGGGGAACCTCGCCGCGCGTGTCCCGTTTCACGCCGCCCGGACGCGAACGGGCCGCCCGCCCCGGAGGACGAGCGGCCCGCGCGGCGGCCGGGAGGTCAGCCGTTGATGTCGGTGATGGAGAAGCTCTCGTAGTGGTCGTCGGTGTAGAAGAACTCACCGTTCTCCCCGACGACGAACCGGCGCGCACCGCGGTCGTCGCTGCCGGGGGTCTCGACGGTGTACTCCTTGTAGTAGCCGCTCGCGCAGTCCGGGAGGATGCCCTCGCGGTTGCTGAACGTGCCGCCGTCCTGCGGGTACGGGTACGGGCCACCGGCCTTGATCAGGTCGACGGTCTCGGCGGCCTCGGCGGGCAGCGCGGAGAGCTTCACCGCGTCGAACCCGGAGGTGTCGCCGCACTCGGCCGCGGCGACGTGGTGGGTCTGGGGGCCGACCGGGTCGGCGGACAGCGCGGTCACCGAGACGCCGAACAGGCCCGCGACGGCGAGCACACCGGCCAGCAGGACGTTCATGGCTTTCGACGAGATCTTCATGCCCGGACGCTAACCCGCGGCCATGATCAGCTGGTGGCTTGTCGTGAACACGAAGCCGGGTGGACGCACAGTTCACCCGCACGTGGTCCTACGGTCGGATCATGACATCTCCCGTTCTCCGCAGCGCCGCCGAAGCCGACCTGTCCGCGATCGTGGACCTGCTCGCCGACGATCCGCTGGGGCGGCTGCGGGAGAAGCCCGGCGATCCGGCGTACGCGGCGGCGTTCGCGGCGATCGAGGCCGACCCGAACCAGCTGCTCGCCGTCGCCGACCGGGACGGCGAGATCGTGGGCACGCTGCAGCTCACGTTCATCCCGGGTCTCTCGCACGCGGGCGCGACCCGGGCCCAGCTGGAGGCGGTGCGGGTGCGGGCGGACGAGCGCGGGAACGGGCTCGGCGGGGAGATGGTGCGCTGGGCGGTGGCGCAGGCGCGCGGGCGGGGCGCCCGGATCCTGCAGCTCACCAGCAGCAACTCGCGGGAGCGGGCGCACCGGTTCTACGAGCGGCTGGGCTTCGAGCGCAGCCACGTGGGGATGAAGCTCGACCTCACCGGGTGAGCGTCAGGAGTGCTCGGCGTTGCGCTCGGCGACGCGGTCCACCAGCCGCTGCTCGATCTTCGGCGGGACCAGGCTCGCCACGTCGCCGCCGTAGGTCGCGACCTCCTTGACCAGCGAGCTGGCCAGGAAGCTGTAGAGCGGGTTCGTCGACATGAACAGGGTCTCCACCCCGGACAGCCGTTGGTTCATCTGCGCCATCTGCAGCTCGTAGTCGAAGTCGCTGACCGCGCGCAGGCCCTTGACGATCGCCGAGATCTCGTTCTCCCGGCAGTAGTCCACCAGCAGGCCGTGCCAGGAGTCGATCCGCACGTTCGGCCACGGCTCGGTGACCTCGCGGAGCATGTCCAGCCGCTCCTCCACGGTGAACAGGCTGCGCTTGCTCTTGTTCACCAAGACCGCGACGACCACCTCGTCGAACAGGCCCGCGGACCGCTCGATGATGTCGAGATGGCCGTTGGTGGCCGGGTCGTAGGAGCCAGGACACACGGCACGTCTCATGAGGCCGGACGTTAGCACCGGGCCGCGGCCCGCTCAGGCCGGACGTGGCACGGGTCACCGCTCGATCGGACGTGCCCGATCCGGGCTGCTGCCCGGCTTCCGGGACCGTCCGGCCGTCCTACTGGGACCCGCGATCCGCCGGGAAAGCCCGCTCGTCCTCCGGAAAGCTCTGCTCGTCCGCCGGGAAGGCCCGCTCGTCCTCCAGGAAGGCCCAGTGCACCGCGGTGTCGCCGTAGCGGCGGGTGCGGTCGGCGACCAGCGGGGCCGGCCAGGCCGGATCGCCGCTGCGGGTGGACTGCTCCAGCACGACGAGCCCGCCGGGCGCGGTCCAGCCCCCGGTGGCCAGCGCGGCCAGCACCTGGGCCAGCCGGGCCGGGTCGAGGTCGTAGGGCGGGTCGGCCAGCACCACGTCGTAGGGCTCGCCGGGCGGGGTGGCCAGCGCGGTCTCCGCCTTGGCCTGCTCGACGACGACCTGCCGGAAGCCGAGGGCCGCGGCGTTGCGCCGGATGATCTGCGCGGCGCGGCGGTCCGCTTCGACGAACGTGGCGTGCGCGGCGCCGCGGGAGAGCGCTTCGAACCCGAGCGCCCCGGAACCGCCGTAGAGGTCCAGCACCCGCGCCCCGTCGAGGTCCACGGCGGCTTCGAGCGCGCTGAACACGGCCTCGCGGACCCGGTCCGAGGTGGGCCGGGTCCCGCGCGGTGGCACGTCGATCCGCCTGCCGCCCGCACTCCCCGCCACGATCCGAGTCACCGGCCCATCTTCGCACCGCCGGGGACGGCGCCCGTGCGGGCCTCCGGACGCGAAGCGGGGCGGCACCCGCGCGGATGCCGCCCCTGCTCGTGCTGCTGGATCACTGCACGACCTGGACCTCGTCACCGGGGTTGAGGGTGTCGAAGAACTTCTTGGCCGCCGTGGTGGACAGGTGCACGCACCCGTTCGACTCCTGTTCGAGGCTGCCCTCGTGGAAGGCGACCCCGGTCGTGGTGAAGAACACCGAGTTCGGCATCGGCGCGTTGTCGAACTCGCCGCTGCGGTGGTCGGCGTCCTTCCACTGCACCCGGAAGGTCCCGACGGGGGTCTCCGATCCGGCCTTCCCGGAGGTCAGCGGCACCGGCCCGTAGAAGCCCTGGCCGTTCTCCTGCAGCCACGCCTGCTTCGACGACAGGTCCACGCAGGCCTTCGCCGTCGCCTGGCAGGGCGTCACGTCCCCGGCGTCCGCGTAGGCGGCGGTGCCGGTGAGGGCCGCCCCGGCGACCAGGGCGGCCACGGTGGCCGTCCGACCGAGGCGCTTGTTCACGTTGCGCATGGGCTTCACGTCCCTTCCTGCTTCCGCAGTTCACACCACCGTGCCACAGGCACAGGGGTTCGAACACACCGCGGTCACCGGAATGCGCTTCCACACCACCACTTTCACCACATCGGCCCCGGAACTCCCGAGCGGCAAGGGATATTTCGGACGTCGGGGACGTGTTGTCCTTGTCGCACAAGGACTTCCGATCACGCGGGGTGGCCCCGTCAGCGCCGCGGGGTGGCGACGGCCGCGTAGCAGGCGGCTTCGGAGGGGACGTGGTCCGGGGCGAGCGGGCCGTCCGGGTGCCAGTTCGCGGGGTGGACCAGGCCCGGCTCGACGAACTCGAAGTCCGCCAGCAGCGCGGTGATCTCCTCCTTGGAGCGCAGCACCAGCCGCTCCGAGCCGCCGGCGTTGAACGTCTCCGCGGTGCGGTGCACCTCCGGGTGGTCGTCCGCGGTCAGGTGCGAGAACACCAGGAACGAGCCGGGCCGCATCGCCTTCCGGTAGGCGGCCAGCGCGCTCGCCGGATCGTCCTCGTCGGTGAGGTAGTGCGTCATCGCGACCATCAGCACCGCCACCGGTTCCGCGAGGTCCAGCAGCCGCAACGCCTCCGGGTGGCCGAGGATCGTCTCCGGTTCGCGCATGTCGGCGTGCAGCACCGTGGTGCGCGGGTCCTCGGCGAGCAGCGCGCGGCTGGCGGCGACGGCCACCGGGTCGAGGTCCACGTAGACCACGCGCGCCTCCGGATCGCCCTGCTGCGCGATCTCGTGCACGTTGCCGACGGTCGGCATCCCGGAGCCGAGGTCGAGGAACTGCCGGATCCCGGCCCGCAGGCAGTACCGCACGGCGCGGGCCAGGAACGCGCGGTTGTCGAGGGCGGGCTGCGGCGTGGCGGGGAAGATCTCCTTGATCGCGTCGAGGACCTTGCGGTCGACCTCGAAGTTGTGCGACCCGCCGAGGCCGTAGTCGTAGATCCGGGCCGCGCTGGCCTTGCTGATGTCGGCGCCCCTGGGCAGCTCCCGCACGGTTCCTCCGTCGCTCGTGCCCGGGTGCTGCTCTGCACCCGGCCCGCGGTCCCGGAACCGGCCGCGACGCGCGGTGCGGTGCGGTGCGGTCACGGTACCCGCCCGATCCCGCAGCGCACGACGCCGCGACCGCGTCACGCCGACCGCAGCGGCCCGAACCCGGCACCCCGAACGCACCGGTGGGGCGGGTGCGATCGCACCCGAGCCACCGGAGGTCGTGCCGGACTACCCGATCTCGGCGATCAGGTCGCCGCCCTCCACCTGCTGCACCCGGCCGATGGCGAGCCGCTTGACCTGGCCGGCCTGCGGCGCGGTGATCGCGGCCTCCATCTTCATCGCCTCGATCGTCGCGATGGTCTGCCCGGCGGAGACCTCATCGCCTTCGGCGACGGCGAGCGTGACCACACCGGCGAACGGGGCGGGCACGTGGCCGGGATTACCGCGGTCGGCCTTCTCCGCCACCGGCAGGTCGGTGGCCACCGAGCGGTCCCGCACCTGGATGGGCCGCAGCTGGCCGTTGAGGATCGCCATCACGGTGCGGATGCCGCGCTCGTCGGCCTCGCTGATCGCTTCGAGCCCGATGAGCAGCCGCACGCCCGGGTCGAGGTCGACGGAGTACTCCTCGCCGGGCCGCAGCCCGTAGAAGAAGTCCTTGCTGCGCAGCAGCGAGGTGTCCCCGTAGGCCTCGCGGTGCTCGGTGAACTCCTTGGTGGGCTTGGCGAACAGCAGCCGGTTGAGCGTGCCGCGGCGGTCGTCCGCCAGCCCGGTCCGGTCCTCCGCGGTGAGCTCGGCGAGCTTCCGGCCACCGGTGCGCCCTTCCAGCGCCCGGGTGCGGAACGGCTCCGGCCAGCCCGCGGGCGGCTCGCCCAGTTCGCCCTGCAGGAAGCCGATGACGGAGTCCGGGATGTCGAACTTGCGCGGCTCCGCCTCGAAGTCGGCGGGGTCGACGCCCGCACCGACCAGGTGCAGCGCCAGGTCGCCGACGACCTTCGAGGACGGGGTGACCTTCACGAGCCTGCCGAGGATGAGGTCGGCGGCCTCGTACATGGCCTCGATCTCCTCGAACTTGTCGCCGAGGCCGAGCGCGACGGCCTGGGTGCGCAGGTTCGACAGCTGCCCGCCGGGGATCTCGTGCCGGTACACGCGGCCGGTGGGCGCGGCCAGGCCCGCCTCGAACGGCTGGTAGATCTTGCGCACCGACTCCCAGTACGGCTCCAGGTCGCACACCGAGCGCAGGTCCAGCCCGGTGGCCCGGTCCGTGTGGTCGGTCGCCGCGACGACCGAGGACAGCGCGGGCTGCGAGGTGGTGCCCGCCAGCGAGGCCACGGCCCCGTCGACCGCGTCCACCCCGGACTGCACGGCCGACAGGTAGGTGGCCAGCTGCCCGCCCGGCGTGTCGTGGGTGTGCAGGTGCACCGGCAGGTCGAACTCGCGGCGCAGCGCGGTGACGAGCTCGGCGGCGGCGGGCGCGCGCAGCAGCCCGGCCATGTCCTTGATGGCCAGCACGTGCGCCCCGGCCTCCACGATCCGCTCGGCCAGCCGCAGGTAGTAGTCCAGCGTGTAGACCTCCTCCGCCGGGTCCAGCAGATCACCGGTGTAGCAGAGCGCCACCTCGGCGACGGACCTGCCGGTGTCCCGGACGGCCTGGATGGCGGGGCGCATCTGCTCGACGTCGTTGAGCGCGTCGAAGATGCGGAAGATGTCGATGCCGGTGTCGGTGGCCTCCTGCACGAAGTGCTCGGTCACCTCGGTCGGGTAGGGCGTGTACCCGACGGTGTTGCGCCCGCGCAGCAGCATCTGCAGGCAGATGTTCGGCACCGCTTCGCGCAGCTTCGCCAACCGCTCCCACGGGTCCTCGGCGAGGAACCGCAGCGCCACGTCGTAGGTGGCGCCGCCCCAGCACTCCAGGGACAGCAGCTCCGGCGTCATCCGCGCCACGTGCGGCGCGACGGCCAGCAGGTCCTTGCTGCGCACCCGGGTCGCCAGCAGCGACTGGTGGGCGTCGCGGAAGGTGGTGTCGGTGACGCCGACGGCGTCGGACTCCCGCAGCCAGCGGGCGAAGCCCTCCGGGCCGAGTTCGGTGAGCCGCTGCTTGGAACCGTCCCGCGGCGGGGCGCTCAGGTCGGCCTCGGGCAGCTTGAGCACCGGGTCCGCGGCGGTGGGGCGCGGCCCGTTCGGCTGGTTCACCGTCACGTCGGCCAGGTAGTTCAGCAGCCGGGTCCCGCGGTCGGCGGAGTGCCGCGCGGTCAGCAGGTGCGGGCGCTCCTCGATGAAGGAGGTGGTGACCCGGCCGCCCGCGAAGTCGTCGTCCTCCAGGACCGCCTGCAGGAACGGGATGTTCGTGGCCACGCCGCGGATCCGGAACTCGGCGAGGGCGCGCCGGGCGCGGGCCACCGCGGTCCCGAAGTCCCGGCCGCGGCAGGACAGCTTCACCAGCATCGAGTCGAAGTGCGGGCTGATGCTGGTGCCCGCGAACGCGGTGCCGCCGTCGAGCCGGATGCCCGCGCCGCCCGGCGAGCGGTAGGCGCTGATCATGCCGGTGTCCGGCCGGAATCCGTTGGTGGGGTCCTCGGTGGTGATCCGGCACTGCAGCGCGGCGCCGCGCAACCGGACCGAGTCCTGCGTCATGCCCAGGTCGGCCAGCGTCTCGCCCGCGGCGATGCGGATCTGGGACTGCACGAGGTCGGCGTCGGTGACCTCTTCGGTGACGGTGTGCTCGACCTGGATGCGCGGGTTCATCTCGATGAACACGTGCCTGCCCTGCTCGTCGACGAGGAACTCGACGGTGCCCGCGTTCACGTACCCGATCTTGCGGGCGAAGGCGACGGCGTCGGCGCAGATGCGTTCGCGGAGCTCGGGGTCGAGGTTGGGGGCGGGCGCGATCTCGATGACCTTCTGGTGCCGCCGCTGCACCGAGCAGTCCCGCTCGAACAGGTGGATCACTTCGCCGGTCGCGTCGGCGAGGATCTGCACCTCGATGTGCCGCGGGTTCACCACGGCCTGCTCCAGGAACACCGTGGGGTCGCCGAAGGCGGATTCGGCTTCCCGCATCGCGGCTTCCAGGGCTTCGCGGAGCCCGCCGAGCTCGGCGACGCGGCGCATCCCGCGGCCGCCACCGCCCGCGACGGCCTTCACGAACACGGGGAACGGGATCGTCTCCCCCACCGACATGAGCTCGTCGATGTCCGCCGACGGCGCGGAGGAGTCGAGCACGGGTACGCCCGCTTCGCGGGCCGCGGCCACTGCGGTGGCCTTGTTCCCGGCCATTTCGAGGATCTCGTGGCTCGGCCCGACGAACGTGATGCCCGCGTCGTGGCAGGCCTTCGCCAGGTCCGGGTTCTCGGAGAGGAACCCGTAACCGGGGTAGATGGCGTCGGCGCCCGCGGTCTGCGCCGCCTTGATGACCTCCTCCACCGAGAGGTAGGCGCGCACCGGGTGGCCCGGTTCGCCGATCTCGTAGGACTCGTCGGCTTTCAAGCGGTGCAGCGAGTTGCGGTCTTCGTGCGGGAACACCGCGACGGTGCCCGCGCCGAGCTCGTAGCCCGCGCGGAAGGCTCGGATCGCGATTTCGCCACGGTTGGCGACGAGGACCTTGCGAAACATGCCGGCTACCTCCTGGACAGGTGTCGGACGGTCCCGAAACGGTACCGCGAAAATTCCGCCTGACGAGAGAATCAAGGAGTGACCCACGTCATCCGACCGTAATGACCTGCGAGGACACCGAGTGCGCACAAGCCCTGCGGGAAAGAAATATCCTTGATTTTCCCTTTTCTGCAAGATCGGGAACATGATCCGCCGCTGCCGCCGGACCGCCCCGCAGCACCATCGGACCACCCCGCGGCCGGGATCACCGGGTGGCGCGGGTCAGCTCTTCTCCAGGTATCCGGCGCGGCCCTCGTCCACGACCTCGCCGACCATCCGCGCCAGACCCGGGTGCGCGCGCAACGACGGGTCCTCGGCGACGTAGCGCTGCGCGGCATCCCGGGCCTCGGCGATGACATCCTCGTCCCGCAGCAACGACAGCATCTTCAACCCGGAACGGCGACCGGACTGGGCGGCACCGAGCACATCACCCTCGCGGCGCAGCTCCAGATCCAGCCGGGCCAACTCGAAACCGTCCGTGGTGGACGCGACCGCGTCCAGCCGGTCCCGCGTGGAGGTGCCCGCCATCGCCTCGCTCACCAGCAGGCACAGCCCGGGGGCCGAGCCGCGGCCGACGCGCCCGCGCAGCTGGTGCAGCTGGCTGACCCCGAACCGGTCCGCGTCCATGATCACCATGACGGTCGCGTTCGGCACGTTCACCCCGACCTCGACGACGGTGGTGGCGACCAGGACGTCCAGCTCGCCCGCGGCGAACGCCTGCATCACCGCGTCCTTGTCGTCGGCGGCGAGCCTGCCGTGCAGCACGCCCAGCCGCAGCCCGGACAGCGGCCCGCCGCTCAACCGCTCGGCCACGTCGAGCACCGCCAGCGGCGGGCGGCGCTCGTCGGTGCCCGCGCCCGCGTCCTCGGGTTCTTCCACGCCGTCGTCGGTGCTCGGCTTCTTCTTCCCCTTCTTCGGCGGGTTCTGCTCGTCGTCGCCGATGCGCGGACACACCACGTACACCTGGTGCCCGGCGGCGACCTCCTCCCGGATCCGCTGCCACGCCCGGTCCAGCCACGCCGGTTTCTCCGCCACCGGGACCACGCTGGTGCTGATCGGCGAGCGGCCGCTGGGCAGTTCGCGCAGCGCGGAGGTCTCCAGGTCGCCGTACACGGTCATCGCGACGGTCCGCGGGATCGGCGTCGCGGTCATCACCAGCACGTGCGGCGCGGATTCGGTGCCGCCGCGGGCGCGCAGCGCGTCCCGCTGCTCCACGCCGAAGCGGTGCTGCTCGTCGACCACGACGAGCCCGAGGTCGGCGAAGGACACCCGGTCCTGGATCAGCGCGTGCGTGCCGACGACGATGCCCGCCTCCCCGGACGCGGCCTCCAGCAGCGCCTTCTTCCGCGCGGCGGCGGGCAGCGAACCGGTGAGCAGGGTGATGCGGGTGGCCCGCTCGGGCGCGCCGAGCTCCCCGGCGGTGCTCAGGTCGCCGAGCAGTTCCGCGAGCGACCGGGCGTGCTGGGCGGCGAGCACTTCGGTGGGCGCGAGCATCGCGGCCTGCCGTCCGGCGTCGACGACCTGCAGCATGCCGCGCAACGCGACGACGGTCTTGCCGGAACCCACTTCCCCCTGCACCAGCCGGTTCATCGGTTGCTCGGCGGCGAGGTCGGCGGCGATCTCGGTGCCGATCTCGGCCTGCCCGGCGGTCAGCTGGAACGGGAGCCTGCCGTCGAAGTCGGCGAGCAGCCCGTCCTCGCGCCGCGGGCACGCCGGGGCCGGGTTCTCGTGCGCCGATTCGCGCAGCCGTGCCAGCACCAGCTGCACCGCCAGCGCCTCGTCCCACTTGAGCCGGTTCTGCGCGGCGGCGACCTCCGCGTGGTCCTTCGGCCGGTGGATCTTGCGCAGCGCGGTCTCCAGCCCCAGCAGGCGGTGCTCGGCGCGCAGCTCCGCAGGCAGCGGATCGTCCGCGCCGTCCCAGGTGTCGAGCACCTGGCGCACGCAGCGGGCGATGGACCAGGACGGGAGCCCCTGCGCGGACGGGTAGACGGGGATCAGCGCGCCCGCGAACTCCTCCACCGCCGAACCGGCCCGCTCCGGGTCGTCCGAGTCGAACAGCTGGTACTCGGGGTGGGAGAGCTGGAACGAGCCGCGGTAGGCGGTGACCTTGCCCGCGAACATGCCCTGCCGCCCCGGCAGCAGTTCCCGCTCCCGCCACGCCTGGTTGAAGAACGTGCAGGTCAGCGAGCGGTGCCCGTCGGTGATGCGGGCTTCCACGATGGTGCCGCGGCGGGAACGCATGCTGCGCTTGGAGACGCGGTCCACCTTCGCCAGCACCGTCACGTGCTCGTCGAGCTCCAGCCCGGCGATCGCGGTCAGCTCACCGCGCTCGGCGTAGCGGCGCGGGTAGTGCCGCAGCAGATCGCCCACAGTGGACAGACCGAGCGAGGATTCCAGCGCCTCCCCGGTCTTCGCGCCCAGCACCCGGTCGAGCCCCGTCTCCGAAGTGGTCATGCCGCCCTGCCCGTGTCGCCCGTGCCCCGCCGTACCCGCTCCGAAGTTATCGGACGGGGACGTCCGGAGGGCGGACCGGTCCGCCGAGCGACCACCGCGTCGCACCGTGTCCGCTGCCCGTTTTCCCGCCGCGGCGGGGAGAACTCCGCCCGGCTACTCCACGCCCAGCAGCAGCGCGGCGGGCAGCGCGCCCGCCGGGTAGCAGGCGCACTCCACCTCGGGGCGGTGCCGGGCGAGGTGCTCGACGATCCGGTCGGCCGCCGCCGCGGGCGCCCGATCGCCCACCAGCACCGTCACCAGCTCGCCGCCCGCGGTCAGCATGCGGTCCACCAGATCCCGTGCCACCGCGGGGAAATCGCGGCCCACCAGCACGACCTCGCCGTCCACCAGGCCCAGCACGTCGCCGGGAGCGCAGCGGCCCGCCCAGGTCAGCGCTTCCGACTCGGCGATGCGCAGTTCCCCGCGCCGGGTCGCGGCCGCGGCCTCCGCCATCACCACCGCGTCGTCGGCGCTGCGGCGGGCCGGGTCGTGCACGGCCAGCGCGGCGAGGCCCTGCACCGGGGACGCGGTCGGCACCACCACGACGTCCCGGCCGTCGCGCACGGCGCGCTTCGCGGCCAGCTCGGCCCGCTCGCCCAGCCCCTCCTCGTTGGGCAGCAGCACCACGTGCGCGGCGCGGGTCCGCTCGATCGCCGCGACCAGGTCGGACACCTGCGGGTCCGCGTCCCCCAGCGGCAGCACCTCGGCCCCTTCCGCGCGGAACAGCTCGGCGAGCGCGTCCCCCGCCACGCAGGCGAGCACCGCCTGCCCCACCGGGTGGGCGACCGCCTGGTCGGCGAAGCGCTGCACCCGGATCCGGCTGGGCCTGCCGGTCTCGACGCCCGCCTCGATCGCACCGCCGATGTCGTCGCAGTGCACGTGCACCGCCCACGCGCCCGCACCGTCCCCGACCACGGACACGCAGTCGCCGAGCTCGCCGAGCGCGGTGCGCAGCCGGTCGACCCCGTCCGGTTCGGCCCCGGCCAGCAGGTACATCACCTCGTACGCGTAGCCGCCCTGCTCGGCGGGAACGGCGACGTCCCCCGCCGGCGGATCCGGGGCGAGGCGCACCCCGTCGTGCACCACCGCGTGCAGCGCGTCCAGCAGCACCACCAGCCCGCGCCCACCCGCGTCGACCACCCCGGCGGCGGCCAGCGCGGGCAGCTGGCCGGGGGTCCGCGCCAGCGCCTCGATCGCCGCCGCGGTCGCGGCGCGCACGACCTCACCCAGCTCGTCGCCCGCGTCGCCGGTCCCCTCGGCGGCGGCGCGCAACACCGAGAGCATGGTGCCGTCCACCGGTTCCGCGATCGCCTCCGCGGCGAGCGCGGACGCCTGGTGCAGCGCGGCGCGCAGCGCGGCACCGTCCATCGAGGTCGCCGCGCGCAGCTGCTCGGCCACGCCCCGCAGGACCTGCGAGAGCAGCATCCCGGAGTTGCCGCGCGCCCCCGAGACCGCGCCCGCGGCCAGCGCGCCCAGCACGTCGCCCAGCACGTCCGGAGCGCCTTCGACCGCCGCCAGCGCCGAGCTCATGGTGTGCAGCAGGTTCGTCCCGGTGTCGCCGTCGGCCACCGGGTACACGTTGATCCGGTCCAGCGCCGCCCGGTCCCGCTCCAGCGCGGCCACCGATTCCCGCGCCCAGCTCCGGGCCGCCTCCGCGCCGAACTCCGGCGCCTTCGGACTTCCCACCACATCGCGAAGCCTAGGCCAACGGTCCCGCGCGGGGCCCGCGCCCGACGCGGTGCCGGGACCGCCCGCGGCCGCCGAGCCCCCGGCGCGGCCGGGCGCGCGCACCCCCGGCTGCGCCGCATGTCAGGGGCCGCCGGAGCCGTTCGGGCCGTGGGGTAGGCTTACCGGGTCCCGGGTGGCGATGACCCAGGGCACCCGTAAGGCATGCAGGTCCGAACCGGCTCCGCGCCGGGAGGAGATCGCCGGTTCCTGGCGAGCAGCAAGCCCAGCGGTACGTGGTCCGGTCCGCTCAGCGGGCGGGATCCCCAAGCGGGCAGCGCTCGCGTGGACTCATCGCCGCAACCGAACTCAGGCTTCCCCGCCGCGGGCGTGGGAGGACGTCGAACGCAAAGTTAAGGGGTGTCTGACGTGGCTGCCGTCTGCGACGTCTGCAGTAAGGGTCCGGGCTTCGGTAACTCGGTCTCGCACTCCCACCGGAAGACCCGTCGCCGGTGGAACCCGAACATCCAGACCGTGCACGCCAAGTTCGGTCTGTCGCAGCGCAAGCGCATGAACGTGTGCACCTCCTGCCTGAAGGCGGGCAAGGTCACGCGCGGCTGAGCGCCTGCCGCTAGCGCGAACCCCGGGACGAACCGACGTCCCGGGGTTTTTGCGCGCCCGGCCCCGGTTCAGGGGTGGTGGTGCCGCCAGCGCGGACCGATCTCCGCCCACTCCTGCTCCCACGCCGCCAACCGCCGCCTGCCCACGTACCAGCGCGCGGCGGCGAACAGCCCGCCGAGCACGAGGCCCGAGCCGAGCAGCACGGCGGCCCCCGCGGTCCCGGCCGCTTGGGTGGCTTCGGAGCGGGTGCGCGGCGGCGGCACCGGCCGGCCCTGCGGGTCGACCCAGATCTGCAGGGTGTCGGCGAGCCGGGTCCCGGTGGGCACTTCGACGACGGCCACGCGCTGCGGTTCGGGCCCCCACCCGACGGCGACGGACCGCACGACGGCGGAGTCCTGCCCCGGCACGTCGGAGAGCACGCGGGCGGTGACCTCGTGGCGCTGGGCGCGTTCGGCGTTCACCTGCCCCAAGTGGTCCCGCAGCACGGCTTGGGACGCGACGAACGAACAGATCAGCACCACCACCGCCGCCGCCGAGAGCACGAGCAGCGCGACGGGTTCGAACAGGTCGGTCCGGCGCCGCAGCGGGTTGGCCCCGGGCCACACCCCGCGCCGCAGCCGCGCCAGGACTCCTCCACTGACCGGGCCGGCACCCATGACGAGCCTTCTTCCGTCGGCGAGCACAAGTCCACCGCAAGGGTCGAATCTACGACCGGCGCTGGGCGAAAGCCATCCGCCGAAACGGGAGGTGGGGCGGCCGGTTCCGATCACGGTGCGTTGATCCGGAGCGCACGGGAGAGCACGTCCGGCCGCCTGTCGCAGGGCGGCTGCGGGGACCGTCGTCGATGCGTTCGAGCTGGTGGGGCGGGACGGACGAGCGCGGCGGGCGGGCCGCCGAGCGGGATCGGGGACCCGCGCGCGAACTCAGGCCCGGCGGGTCGCCACGACGGAGGTCGTCACAGCGCGTCGCCACCGGCCGGTGCGGCGACCGGGTGCGGCGACCGTCAGGGCAGCTTCCAGTCGACAGGCTCGGCGCCCGCGCGCCGCAGGATCTCGTTGGCCCGGCTGAACGGCCGGGTGCCGAAGAAGCCGCGGTCGGCGGACATCGGGCTCGGGTGCACCGATTCGATGCGCTCGACGCCGGGCATCAGCTCCCGGGTGCTGCGGGCGTCGTTGCCCCAGAGGATCGCGACCATCGGCTGCTCGCGGGCGGCGAGCGCCCGGATCGCCTGGTCGGTGACGGCCTCCCAGCCCTTGCCGCGGTGCGAGGCCGACTTGCCGGGCTGCACGGTCAGCGCCCGGTTCAGCAGCAGCACGCCGTTCTCGGTCCACGGCGTCAGGTCGCCGCTGGTGGGCGTGGGATGGCCCAGGTCGTCGCAGTACTCCCGGAAGATGTTGATCAGGCTCTTGGGCGGCCGCACGCCGGGAGCCACGGAGAAGCTGAGCCCGACCGGGTGCCCGGGCGTCGGGTACGGGTCCTGGCCGACGATGAGGACGCGCACGTCGCGGAACGGCTGCCGGAAGGCGCGGAGCACGTCGTCCCCCGCGGGCAGGTACTGCCGTCCGGCGGCCACCTCGGCGCGCAGGAAGTCCCCCATCGCGGCGATCCGGTCGGCGACGGGTTCCAGCGCCTCGGCCCAACCGGCTTCGACGACCTCGTGCAGCGGACGTGCCATGGTCGCGCACTCTAGCGAGCGCGCTCGATCCACTTCCCGCCACCCCGGCGGGCAGCACCGCGGAGCCGTCAACGTGTTGTGCCCCACACAGCGGCGCGTCATCATCGACCCCCGGGCGAGCCATTCCTCCGGCCGAACGATCGAGATCTCCATAACCGCCCGTGACCAGCGTTTCGGCCTCGGCCAACCCCTCGGCCACCACAGGGCACAAAGCGACTGCGAGGTGATGCATTAGGCATGACCACAATTATCGAAACGGACACAAGTAGCCGTTTTGGTGGCCAGGAGGGAGCCGCTGGGCTAAGTTCCCCAGTACTCCAAACGTGTTCACGCACCGTGGACGGCACGACCCGGAGGTGGCACACACCCTCATGACTGCACAGGAAACGGAAGAGCTCACCCCGGAACGGCGATCACTGCTCCGGCGCGCGGTCGGCGCCGCGGCAATCGGGAACACGACGGAGTGGTACGACTTCGGCGTGTACGCCTACGTCGCCGCCTACGTGGGCCACCAGTTCTTCCCCGGACCGTGGGAGACGGTCTCCGCATTCGGCGTGTTCGCGATCTCGTTCCTGCTGCGTCCCCTGGGGAGCATGTTCTTCGGTCCGCTGGGGGACCGCATCGGACGCCAAAAGGTGCTGGCGATCACGATCCTGCTGATGTCCGGATCGACATTCATCCTCGGCTGCCTGCCGAACTACGACACGATCGGACTTCTCGCACCCGTTCTGCTGTTGTTGTGCCGGATGGTGCAAGGGTTCTCGACCGGTGGTGAATACGGTGGCGCGGCCACCTACATCGCCGAGTACGCACCGAATCGGAAACGCGGTTTTTACGGCAGCTGGCTCGAATTCGGCACGCTCGCGGGATTCGGTCTCGGCGCGCTGGTGCCGACGATCCTGATCCTCGTCCTGCCCGCCGAGTCGATGGAGTCCTGGGGCTGGCGGATCCCGTTCCTGCTGGCCGGACCGCTCGGCCTGATCGGGCTCTACCTGCGGTCCAAGCTGGAGGACACGCCGGCGTTCAAGAACCTGGAGCAGAGCGACAACCTGGCCCGTTCGCCGCTGAAGTCCCTGGTGCGCGAGTACTGGCGACCGCTGCTGATCCTGATGGGCGTCGTGGTGCTCATCAACGTCGCGAACTACACGATCCTGACCTACATGGAGAGCTACCTGACCGACACCTTGCAGATCCCGGAGGGCCGGGAGTACGAGGTGCTGGTGCCGCTGCTCCTGGTGGTGGCGCTGATGATGGCGGCGATCACGCCGGTCGGCGCGCTCTCGGACCGGATCGGGCGGAAGCCGCTGTTCCTGTCGGCGGCGATCTGCTTCATCGTGCTGCCGTACCCGGCTTTCCTGCTGATCTCGCAGGGCACGATGCTCACCACGATGCTGGGGCTGGCGCTGCTGGGCGTGGGTCACCTGCAGCTGATCGGACCGCTGGCGGCGACGCTGCCCGCGATGTTCCCGACGAAGGTGCGGTACGCGGCGTTCAGCGTCGGCTACAACCTGTCCACGGCGGCGTTCGGCGGTACCGCGCCGCTGATCAACGACTGGGCGGTGACCTACACCGGGAACTCGTTCTTCCCGGCGTTCTACCTGATGGGGGCCGCGGTGGTCGCGCTGGTCCCGATCCTGCTGATGAAGGAGACGGCGCGGAAACCGCTGATGGAGGAGGCCGACTCACCCGGCACCTCCGCTCCGGCGACCGGCTGAGCGGATGCGCGCGAAGGCCCGGCGGGAACTCCCCGCGGGCCCTTCTGCCGTCCGGAGCCGCTCAGGTGGTCAGCGCCAGTGCTCCCAGCCGACGGCGCCCTCGTAGGTCGCGCCGTCCACGGTGACCCCTTCGCCCTCCACGACTTCACCGACGGCGCGCCAGCCCTCGGGCAGCGCCTGCTCCGGCGGGAAGGTCGCCACCAGCGCGTGGTCCTCGCCGCCGGTGAGCACCCAGTGCCGGGCGTCCGCGCCCAGCGCCGAGGCGACCTCGGTCAACCGCTGCGGCACTTCGATCAGCTCGTCGCGCAGGTCGATGCCGACCTGCGCGGCCGCCGCGACGTGCCCCAGGTCGGCCAGCAACCCGTCCGAGACGTCGATCATCGAGGTGGCGCCGGCGTCCGCGGCCAGCGGACCCGCCGCGTACGGCGGCTCCGGCACCCGCTGCGCCCCGACCACCGCTACCGGCGAGCGGAACCCGCGCCCCAGCACCGCCAGTCCCGCGGCGGCCCAGCCGAGCCGCCCCGCCACGGCCACCACGTCGCCGGGGCACGCCCCGGAGCGGGTGACCGGCGTGCGGCCCTGCAGGTCGCCCAGCGCCGTGATGGAGATCGTCAGCGCGGGCGCGGTCACCATGTCCCCGCCGATGAGCCCGGCGCCGACGCGCTGCGCTTCTTCCCACATGCCCGCCGAGAGCTCGTCGACCACCGAGGTCGGGGTGTCCGGCGGGCAGCCGAGCCCCACCAGCAGCCCGGTCGGCACCGCCCCCATCGCGGCCACGTCGGAGAGGTTCACCGCCACGGCCTTGCGCCCCACCTGGTGCGGCGTCGACCAGGCCAGCCGGAAGTGCACCTGTTCCACCAGCACATCGGTGGTGGCGACGATCCGGCCGTCCGGTGCGGCGAGCACCGCGGCGTCGTCACCGGGACCGAGCAGGGTCGCGGCGGGCTGGGCCCGCCCGGAGGTCACCCGCTGGATGAGGCCGAACTCACCGGCCTCGGACACGGTCTGGTCCTGCGCCGAAGTGTCCGAACCCACGTCAGACCTCCCTTTCTTGAGCATCCGCTCGGCCCGATGGGGTAGCTTTCTCCCAGTTTCCTACCCCGCGCACCAGGCCGAGACGAAGGGGCACGCCGTGGTTCAGGCATACATCCTCATCCAGACCGAAGTCGGCAAGGCCGCCGCCGTCGCCGCCGAGATCTCCGGCTCCACCGGCGTGATCACGTCCGAGGACGTGACAGGTCCGTACGACGTGATCGTGCGCGCCGAGGCCGAGAATGTCGACCAGCTGGGCAAGATGGTCGTCGCAGGCATCCAGAACGTGGAAGGCATCACCCGGACGCTGACGTGTCCGGTCGTACACCTGTGAGCGCCCGCTTCCGGGCATTCCGGTCCCGCGTGCTGTAGTGGCCGGGTGGCCGACGAACATCCCAGGTTCCCCCGCCCGGTGCTGATCACGGCGCTCGCGCTCAGCGGGTTGCTGGCGCTGGGCGTCATCTCGCTCGGGCTGGTGTCCCGGTTCTCCGAGCAGCGCCAGCAGGACGCGGTGGAGGCGGTGCAGCAGGCCCGCCGCACCGGTCCGCTGGCCCTGCCCCCCATCCCCTCCCCCGGAGCCGAGGGCCCGGAGTGCGCGAAGCTGCTCGCGGAGCTGCCCGCCGAGCTGGCGGTGGACGACGCCCGGGTTCCGCGCCGCGAGCTGGCCGACCCGGTGCCGCCGGGCGCGGTCGCGTGGGGCGACGCCGAGCACGACCCGATCACGGTGCGCTGCGGCCTGCCCGCGCCCGCCGAGCTGACGCCGACCTCGCCGCTGGTGCAGATCAACGGGGTGCAGTGGCTGCGGATCACCGAGGCCGGGAACACCTCGTGGCTGGCGGTGGACCGGCCGGTGTACGTGGCGCTGACCGCCCCGGAGAACTCGGGCAGCGGTCCGGTGCAGGACCTGTCGGACCGGCTGCGGGCGCTGCCCGCGAAGCCGGTCTTCCCCTGATCCCGTAACGAGGGAACCGCTGACTGCCTGCCTCTGAACCTGCCCGGCGGGTCGTGTCGGTGTCCTGTCAGCGGCGAAGCCGCTGAGCCGACGACCCAGCACGCAACCGGCACCGCAGCGGGTTCTCAGCTGTTTCCTCGCGAGGACAGCGATTTCTCATGTGGCGGAGCCACCTGTGAAATCGATCCCGCAGCGAGGGAACAGCTGAGGTTCCCTCGCAACAGGAGTGGAGAAGCGATTCAGCGCAGGCCCGTGCCGCGGGCCCGCGCGGTGTCGACGAGCGTGGTCAGCAGCGTCGGGTAGTCCACCCCGGTCTGCGCCCACATCCGCGGGTACAGCGAGATCGAGGTGAACCCGGGCATGGTGTTGACCTCGTTGACGATGAGCCCGCCGTCCTCGGCGACGAAGAAGTCCACGCGGGCGAGGCCCTGGCACTCCAGGGCCCGGAACGCGGTGATCGCGGTGGCGCGCAGCTGCTCGACCGTGTCGTCGCCGACCTTGGCGGGGATGTCGAACTCGGTGACGTCGTCGAGGTACTTGGAGTCGAAGTCGTACCAGTCGGCCTCGCCGGTGACGCGGAGTTCGGCGGGCAGCGAGGCTTCCACGCGGCCGTCGGGGAATTCGAGGACGCCGCACTCGACCTCGCGGCCGACGACGGCCTTCTCGATGATCACCTTGGGGTCGGTGCGGCGGGCCTCGGCGACGGCGTCGTCCAGCTGGGCCCAGTCCGTGATCTTGGTGATGCCGAGCGAGGAGCCGGCGCGGGCCGGCTTGACGAAGGCGGGCAGCCCGATCCGCTCCCGGCGCGCTTCGTCCAAAGTGGACTGGTCGCGGCGCAGCACCTCGTAGGTGCCGACCTCGATGCCCTCCGCCGCCAAGAGCTTCTTGGTGTACTCCTTGTCCATCGACACCGCGCTGGAGAGCACGCCCGGCCCGGCGTAGGGCACGTCGGCCATCTCCAGCAGGCCCTGGATGGTGCCGTCCTCGCCGAAAGCCCCGTGCAGCACCGGGAACACGACGTCCACTTCGGACAGGACCTCGCCGCCGCGGCCCGGCTCGACCAGGATCAGGTCCCGCCGCGTCGGGTCGCCGGGCAGCGCGACCGCGGTCCCCTGCGCCACTTCCGGCGCCTGCCGGTCGCGGATGGCCAGCTCCGCCGGGTCCGAGGTGCCCAGCACCCAAGCGCCTTCGCGGGTGATGCCGACGGGGACGACCTCGAAGCGCTCCCGATCCAGGTGGCTCAGGACACTGCCCGCGGACAGGCAGGAAACGCCGTGCTCGGTGCTCCGTCCGCCGAAGACGACGGCCACCCTGGTCTTGCGCTCAGTCATGCGCGGGACCCTACCCGCACGCGTGGGAGCCGCCAGCGGCCTCCTCGCCGCACCAGCGGGCCACCAGTTCCAGCGATCGCTCCAGGTCGGCGCGCGAACACGAGGCGTAGCCGAGCGCGATCCCGGTCCAGCGCTGCGGTCCGTGGTGGTGCCTGCGCAGCCCGTCGAGCACGATGCCGTGCTCGTTCCCCCGCTCCACCACGCGCTGCTCGGCCGCGGCGGACGGCAGCGGCAGCACCACGTGCGCGCCCGCCTCGTCGCCGAACACCTCGACCCCGGCCTCGGCCAACCGGGCCACGACCAGCGCGCGCCGCTGCGAGAGCTCGCGGCGCAACCTGCGCAGGTGCCGCCCCAGATCACCGTTGCGGGCGTACTCGACGAGCACCCGCTGCCCGGCCGGGGCCGGCCCGGTGCTGGTGCGCTCGCGGTGCTCCAGCACCCCGGCGACCAGCCGGTCCGGACCGAGCATCCAGCCGACGCCGAGCGTCGGGGTGAGGATCTTGCTGGTGGTGCCCAGGTGCACCACCACGTCCGGCGCCATCGCGGCCAGCACGGGCAGCGGCGCCACGTCGTAGCGCAGCTCCCCGTCGTAGTCGTCCTCCACGATCAGCCAGTCCTCCGCACGCGCGCGTTCCACCAGCGCGACGCGGCGTTCCGCGGGCAGCCTGCCGCCGATCGGGTACTGGTGCGCCGGGGAGCAGTAGACGGCGCGCACACCGCGCGGGATCGCCTCCACCACGATCCCGCCGTGGTCCACCGGGGCGGGGACCACGTGGGCCCCGGCGGCGAGCAGGGTCTGCACGGCGCGCTGGTAGCCGGGTTCCTCCACGGCGACGGTGGCACCGCGGCCGAGCGCGGTCGCGGCCAGCTCCGCGAGGGCCGCGGTGGTGCCGCCGGTGGCGATCACGGTGCCCAGGTGCGGGCCGCCGGTGGTCATGCCGCGGTGGCGCAGCAGGTGCTCCACCACCGCGTCCCGGTACTGGTCGGCGCCGGCGACCCGGCGGGTCTCGTCCGGTTCGCGGTCCGCGGCAGCGCGCCACGCCCGGCGCCAGGCGGCGCGGTCGATGCCGCCGGTCCACGGGATCCCCGGGACCAGCCGCACCGCCCCCGCGCCGCCGCGGCCCGCGACCCCCGCCGCGAACTCCGCCGGGGTGCCGGGCGCTCCGGGCGGCGCGGTGGTGACGTAGGTGCCGGAGCCGTGCCTGCCGACGATCCAGCCCTCGGCGTGCAGCTGTTCGTAGGCGGCGGCGGTGACGGTGCGGCTGACGCCGAGGTGCCGGGCCAGCGCGCGCGTCGAGGGCAGCCGATCGCCCCCGCGGAGCTGGCCGAGCGCGGCGGCGCGGCGCAGCGCGTCGGCCAGCTGCACCGCCAGCGGACGGGCGTCGTCGCGGCGCAGTTCGACGGCCGGTTCCAGCAGCGGCGACCTCGCCGCGGGCACCGGATGTGGCATCTCAGGATTCCTCCCGCTCGGCCTCCCGATGATGCCACCGCGCGCCCGCCACGGGGACGGGCGTCCCCGGTCAGAGCCGGGTGAGGCCGCCCACCGGGTGCAGCGAGTACGGCGTCATCCGGGTCCGGCCGGGGCGGTAGACGTGGATGGTGACCGCGGGGTCCGGCCCGTCGTTGCGCACCTGGTGCACGTGGTCGGGGCCGAACACGCGGGACTGCCCGGTCTCCAGCGCGTGCCACTCCTCGACGGGTCCGGTGGGCGTGCTGCGCACGACGCGTTCGGTGACGCTGCCGGAGACGAGGGTGAACGCCCCGGCGGCACCGCCGTGGTCGTGCAGTTCGGTGCGCTGACCGGGCAGCCAGCTCAGCAGCCAGGCCTCGTGGGTGGCGGTGCGTTCCAGCAGTCCGGCCCAGCGCTGTTCGGGGTCGTAGCGCAGCAGGTGCGCCCAGCCGAGCCGGTCGGCGGCGAGTTCGCGGGCGATCCGCACGGGGTGCGCGATGGCGCGGTCGGCGACGGCGGCGATGGTGTCAGGGGGTACGGCGAACACGGGGAATCCTCGGTGGTCGTGCGGTCGGAGGCCGGGTGGTGGCGGTGACGTGTCCCGGCGCGCGATCGGCGGGCCGCCCGGACCTGCCGCCGGGCGGGCGGCGTTCCGGTGGATGTCGCGGATCGGGCGGTGTGGCGGCGCGGTCTCGGGGACGGCGCGGTCCAGACCTCTTCGGGAGGCAGCTGGTTCAGCGGGTCTCGCGGGGTCCGGGTCTCACCACGGCAGCGGGATCGATCACCGCTGCAGACAAAGCGCGCTCGCCACCCGGCGCAGGTCGATGTGACCTCGTCCATCGGTCATGGCTCGCAACACGCCGCGTAGTGAACCAGCGCCGAAGGGAACCCGTCAAGCCGATTGCGCCCGCGTCACACCACCGGGTAAGCGGCACCGAGCGTGATCACTCCGAGGAGGCTCAGGAAGAGGTGGCTCAGGAGAGCGCCGCGAGGACGTCGGCGACGAGGTCGTCCGGGTCCTCGCACCCGGCGGAGAACCGCACGAAGCCCGGCGCCACCGGATCGCCCCACTGGGCGCGCCGGTCCACCGTGCTGTGCAGCCCGCCGAAGCTGGTGGCGGCCACGACCAGCTCGCTGCGGCGGACGAACTCGGCGACGGCGTCGGCGTCGGCGAGCTCGAAGCGGAACACCCCGCCCCAGCGCCGCATCTGCGCGCTCGCCAGCTCGTGCGCCGGGTCGTCCGGCAGCCCCGGCCAGCGCAACCCGGTGACCGCGGGGTGCCCGCGCAGCGCCGCCACCAGCGCGGCCGCGTTCGACGCCTGCCGGGCGAGCCGCAGGTCGAGGGTGCCGAGGCTGCGGTGCGCCAGCCAGGTCTCGAAGGGGCCGGGGATGGAACCGGAGAGGGTGCGGGCCCGCCGCAGCCGCGCCGCCAGCTCCGCGTCGGCGGTGGAGACGTGCCCGAGCAGCACGTCGCTGTGCCCGGTCAGGGCCTTGGTGTCGCTGGCGATCGCGAGGTCGGCGCCGAGTTCCAGGGGCCGCTGCCCGAGCGGCGTCGCGGTGGTGTTGTCCACCGCCAGCAGCGCGCCGGCCCGGTGCGCGAGCCGGGCGAGCGCGGCGACGTCGCAGACGTCGAGGCCCGGGTTGGACGGGGTTTCGAGCAGCACCAGCCGCACCCCGTCGAACAGCTCCGGCGGCCACGGGCCGGTGGTGGGGATCTCCTGCACGCGCAGCGAGAGCTCGGCGAGCTCCTCGTGCACGAACTGCCGGGTCGCGTAGTAGCCGTCGCTGGGCACCAGCAGCCCGTCCCCGGCGCGCAGCACCGCCCGCAGCACGGTGCTGATCGCGGCCATGCCGGAGGGCAGCAGCACGCACTCCCCGCCGTCCAGCTCGCCGATGGCGCTCTCCAGCGCCCGCCAGGTGGGGTTCCCGGCGCGGCCGTAGAAGTCGGCCGCCGGGTCGCCGAGGTGGTAGGGCGCGGCGAACACCGGGCCGGGCGCGAGCGGTGTCCCGGGTTCCGGGTCGCCGTGCCCGCCGTGCACGCAGCGGGTGCCGTCGCCGTACCGGGTGCCGTCGTCCACTGCCGACCTCCTCGCGCTCGTCCGCCCCGAACGGGCGGCCGGTCGCAATCTAACCCCGCAGGTCCGCGAACTCCGCCGGTCGAGCGGAGGGTCACTCCGGTTTCGGGTCGCGCCCCAGCAGCATCGCGGCACCGGGCGCGGGCGCGAGCCCTTCGTGGCAGACGCGGTGCACGACCTCGGTGATCGGCATCTCCACGCCGTGGCGGGCGGCGAGCGCCCGGATGGACGAGCAGGACTTGACGCCTTCGGCGACCTGCCCGTGGGTGGCGTCCTGCGCCTGCTCCAGGGTTTCGCCGCGGCCGAGGCGTTCGCCGAACGTCCGGTTCCGGGACAGCGGCGAGGTGCAGGTGGCGACCAGGTCGCCGAGCCCGGCGAGCCCGGCGAAGGTCATCGGTTCCGCGCCGAGCGCCGCGCCCAGCCGCGTCGTCTCGGCGAGGCCGCGGGTGATCAGCGAGGACATCGTGTTGTGCCCGAACCCGAGCCCGGCGGCCATGCCGCAGGCCAGCGCCATCACGTTCTTGCAGGCCCCGGCGAGTTCGATGCCCACCAGGTCGGTGTTGGTGTAGGGACGGAAGTAGCCGGTGGAGCAGGCGGCCTGCAGCGCGACCGCGCGGTCGTGGTCGGTGCAGGCGACGACGGTGGCGGTGGGCTGCTCGGCGGCGATCTCCTTGGCGAGGTTCGGGCCGGACACCACGGCGACCTGCGCCATCGGCACGTCGGCGACCTCGGCGACGACCTCGCTCATCCGCTTGAGGGTGCTGAGCTCGACGCCCTTGGCGAGGCTGACCAGGGTCGCGCCGGGCGGCAGCAGCGGCTGCCAGCCGGCCAGGTTCTCCCGCAGCGTCTGGCTGGGCACCGCGAGCACCACGGCGTCGGCCCCGTGCATGGCCGCCGCCGCGTCGTCGGTGGCGCGCAGCGATGCGGGCAGCGGCACGCCCGGCAGGTAGCCGGGGTTGTGGTGTTCGGTGTTGATCCGCTCGGCGATCTCGGCGCGGCGGGCCCACAGCGCGACGTCGCTGCCCGCGTCGGCGAGGACCTTCGCGAAGGTGGTGCCCCAGGACCCGGCGCCCAGCACCGCGATCCGCTGCGCGGCGGGCTCAGGCCCGGTCATCGTCGTTCCGGGGTTCGCGGCGGCGCACCGGGGAGTAGAAGCCGGCGGGCGGCTGCTCCTCGCGGATCTCGCCGAGGAGGTCGCGCACCCGGCCCATGGCCAGCTCGCTGATCTCGCGCAGCACCTGCGGGTCGGCGGCACGGCCCCGGTACTCGCCGAGGTCGAGGGGTTCGCCGATGCGCACGTGCACGGTCTTGCGCGGGAACGGGCGGAACTTCTTCGCGTAGTGGTCGTAGATGCCGCGGGTGCCCCAGCGGGCGGCGGGCACGATCGGCACGTCGTGCTCCAGGGCGAGCCGGGCCACGCCCGCCTTCGGCGTCATCGGCCAGCCGTCGGGGTCCCTGGTGACCGTCCCGTCCGGGTAGATGATCACGATCTTGCCGTCTTCGAGGGAGCCGTGCGCGGCTTCCAGGCTCTTGCGCGCGTCCGCGGTCTGCCGGAACACGGGGATCTGCTCGACGCCGGTGAGGACGTTGCGCAGCACGGGCACGTTCCACAGCGTGTTCTTGGCCATGAACCGCGGGATCCGCGCCGCGCGGTGCACGGTGACGGCGTCGTAGATCGGGTCCAGGTGGGACACGTGGTTGAGCACCAGCAGCGCCGGGCCGGTCGCGGGGACGTTCGCCAGCCCGTGCACCCGGACTCGGGAGAGCAGCGCGGTCAGCGGGTAGAACACGATCGCGGCGAGCCGCAGCCAGAACCGGCCCATCGCCGTCGGCGGCCGTTCCTTGGTGTGCTTGCGCGGCCGTTTGAGGCTTGCCGGTTCCACCACGCGCGTCTCCTCTCGCTCTCAAGAGCGGCTGTCAAGTTACCTGGCCCACGCGTTCGCCCGGCGAGCGGTGCGGTCGCGGCGGGCATACTCGAAGATCGACGGGCGGAGCGGAGGATGGCGGGATGAGCCTCGGAGTGTCCTTGCTGGTGCCGATGAAGCCGCTGCACCTGGCGAAGTCGCGGTTGCGCGGCGATCGGCCCGCCGAGCGGCACGCGGACCTGGTCAGCGCGATCGCGCACGACGCGGTGGACGCCGCGCGCCGCACCCGGGGCGTGCGGGAGGTGCTGGTGGTGACCTCGGACCCGCTGCTGGCCGGGTCGTTCGCGGCGGTGGGCGTCGAGGTGGTGCCGGACGATCCGGCGGCGGGCCTGAACCCGGCGCTGGAGCACGGCGCGCGGCTGCTGCGGCGGCGCGGGGCGCGGGTCGGCGCGTTGCAGGCGGACCTGCCCGCGCTGCGCCCGGCGGAGCTGGCCGCGGCGCTGGAGCTCGCCGGACCGCACCGCGCCTTCTGCGCCGATCACCTGGGGACCGGGACGACGCTGCTGCTGGCCGGGGTGGACGGTGCGCTCGATCCGCGGTTCGGGCCGGGGTCGGCCGCGGCGCACGAGGCGTCCGGTGCGCGGCGGCTGGACGGCGGCTGGGAGTCGCTGCGCTGCGATGTGGACACCGCCGAGGACCTGCGGCGGGCGACGGGGATCGGGCTCGGGGAACGCACCTCGGCGTGGCTGGCCGGGGCTGCCGGACACCCGCGCTGACCTGTGTGGTGTTCCCGCCGACAAAGGTCGAACCGCGGCGACCGGATGGGTGAGAATGGGCCCCGTGAGTACCGACAGCAGCGATCACGAGACCACTCCACCAGCGCGCCGCCGGACCTCGTCGACCGCCGGGTCCGCCGGTGCTCGCCGGACTGCGCCGAAGTCCGGCCGCGGGAGCCGGACGGCGGTTCCGGGAGCGTCCGGTGCGGACGCGACGGGCGGGTCGGCCGGTTCGGCGGGCCCCGCGGCGCCCGCCGCCGGAGCCGGTGCGGTCGAGTCGGAGGCGACCGCACCGGGTGCGCAGCGCCGGACCGCGGCGAAGTCCGGGACGACCGGCTCGCGGTCCACCGCGAAGTCCACGACCGCGAAGAAGCGGGCCACCGGGTCCACGAGCAGGTCCGGTGCCGCGCCGCGGGCCGGGGCGAAGTCGACCGGCTCGGGCGGAACCGCCGGATCGAGCGGGACGGCCGGATCGAGCGGGACGGCGACCTCGGGCGGGGCGGCGACCAGGCGCAAGACCGCCGCGGCGAAGACCGCGCCCACCACCGGATCCCGCACCACGGGCCGCACCGCGACCACCAGGACCGCGAAGTCCGCGGCGGGGACGACCGCAGGCACCGGCGCCACCGCGCGCCGGGCCGCCGCGGAACCCACCGCGCCGCCGCCCGTCCGCACCGCGGCGAAGACCGCGATCGGCGGTGACGGTGCCCGGGTACCGGCCGCTCCCCCCGCGGTGACCCGCGCGGCCGCCAGCACCGACCTGCCCGACGACCGCTACCTGAACCGCGAGCTGTCCTGGCTGGACTTCAACGCCCGGGTGCTGGCCGTCGCCGAGGACCCCTCGCAGCCGGTCCTGGAGCGCGCCAAGTTCCTCGCGATCTTCGCGTCCAACCTGGACGAGTTCTACATGGTGCGCGTCGCCGGCCTGAAGCGCCGGGAGGAGACCGGCCTGTCGGTGCGCAGCGCGGACGGGCTCACCCCGCACGAGCAGCTGACCCGGATCTCGGCGCGGAACCAGGAGCTGACGAAGAAGCTGGGCCGCACGTTCCTCGACGAGCTGCTGCCGGAGCTGGAGGCCAACGGCATCCGCATCCAGCGCTGGAACATGCTCGCCGAAGCCGAGCAGCAGGTGCTGGGCCGGTACTTCGACGACCACATCTTCCCGGTGCTCACCCCGCTCGCGGTGGACCCGGCGCACCCGTTCCCGTACATCTCGGGGCTGTCGCTGAACCTCGCGGTGACCGTCAGCGACCCGGAGGAGGGCCTGCGCCGCTTCGCCAGGGTGAAGGTGCCGGACAACGTGCCGCGGCTGATCCGGGTGGAGGCGGACCGGGAGCAGGAGCGGGCGACGTTCCTGCCCCTGGAGGAGCTCATCGCCGCGCACCTGGACAAGTTGTTCCCCGGCATGGACATCAGCGACCACCACATCTTCCGGGTGACGCGCAACGCGGACTTGGAGGTGGAGGAGGACCGCGACGAGGACCTGCTGCAGGCGATGGAGCGGGAGCTGGCGCGACGCCGGTTCGGCCCGCCGGTGCGCCTGGAGGTCACCGACACGATGAGCGACACGATGCTCGAACTGCTGCTGCGCGAGCTGGAGGTCGACGAGCACGACGTGGTGGAGGTGCCGGGCCTGCTGGACCTGTCCTGCCTGTTCCAGCTGGACAAGCTGCAGCGCCCCGAGTTGAAGAACCCGCCGTTCGTGCCCGCCACCCACCCGGCGTTCGCCGAGGGGCAGACGCCGAAGAGCATCTTCGCGACGCTGCGCGAGGGCGACGTGCTGGTGCACCACCCCTACGACGCGTTCTCCACCTCGGTGCAGCGCTTCATAGAGCAGGCCGCCGCCGACCCGCACGTGCTGGCCATCAAGCAGACCCTGTACCGCACCTCCGGTGACTCGCCGATAGTGAACGCGCTGATCGACGCGGCGGAGGCCGGCAAGCAGGTGGTGGCGCTGGTCGAGCTGAAGGCCCGGTTCGACGAGCAGGCGAACATCAAGTGGGCGCGCACCCTGGAGCGTGCCGGGGTGCACGTGGTGTACGGCCTGGTGGGGCTCAAGACGCACTGCAAGACGGCGCTAGTGGTGCGCCAGGAGGGTTCGGCGATCCGCCGCTACTGCCACCTGGGCACCGGCAACTACAACCCGAAGACGGCCCGCACCTACGAGGACCTGGGGCTGCTGACGGCGGCGCCGGAGGTGGGCGCGGACCTCACGGACCTGTTCAACGTGCTCACCGGCTACGCCCGGCACAGCACCTACCGGCGGATCCTGGTGTCCCCGCACGGGATTCGGCTCGGCATCGTGGAACGCATCGAGGCGGAGGCGGCGCGCGCCCGCACCGGCCTGCCGTGCGGGATCCGGATGAAGGTCAACTCGCTGGTCGACGAGCAGATCATCGACGCGCTGTACCGCGCTTCGCTGGCGGGCGTGCCGATCCGGATCGTGGTGCGCGGCATCTGCGCGCTGCAGGCCGGGGTGGCGGGCCTCAGCGAGAACATCGAGGTCCGTTCGATCCTGGGCCGGTTCCTGGAGCACTCCAGGGTGTTCCACTTCGTCGGCATCGACGAGCGCTGGATCGGCAGCGCGGACATGATGCACCGCAACCTGGACCGCCGGATCGAGACGCAGGTGCGGGTGGTGGACCCGAAGCTGACCGAGCAGCTGGACGCGATGATGGATTCGGCGCTGGACGCGCAGACGCGCTGCTGGGTGCTCAACGCGAAGGGCGATTGGGAGGCCTCGCCGCGCAGCGGTGAGCAGGTCCAGGACCACCAGGCGGAGATGCTGCGCCAGCACGGGGCGAAGGTGTCATGACGGCCCAGCACGAACCGGAGCGGCGGACGAACGGCAGCGGCAGGCTGCCGGTGACGGTGCGCGCCGCGGGCGCGGTGCTGTGGCGGCCCGGCACCGGTGCGGCGCCCGAGGTGGCCGTGGTGCACCGCCCCCGCTACGACGATTGGTCGCTGCCGAAGGGGAAGCTCGACCCGGGCGAGACCTCGGCGCACGCCGCGGTGCGGGAGGTGCGGGAGGAGACCGGGTTCGGCTGCGTGCTGTCCGGTTTCCTCGGCCGGGTGCACTACGAGGTGCCCGGGCCCGGCGGCCGCACCGGCAAGCGGGTGGACTACTTCACGGCCCGCGCCGGGGACGGCGATTTCGCGCCGAACGACGAGGTCGACGAGCTGGTGTGGGTGGCGCTGCCGAAGGCCCGGGAGATGCTGAGCTACCCGCAGGACCGGCAGGTGCTGGACGAGTTCGCGGCGCTGCCGGACGATCCGGTGACGGTGTTGCTGGTGCGGCACGCGAAAGCCGGGCGACGAGCGGAGTTCGACGGCGACGACGCGCTGCGTCCGCTGTCGGGCACCGGCCGCAGGCAGCGGGACGCGCTGCACTCGTGGCTGCCGCTGTTCGGGCCGGAACGGGTGTACTCGGCGCCGCGGGTGCGCTGCGAGGAGACGGTGCGGCCGGTCGCCGCGGGCCTGGGCATCGAGGTGGCTGTGGAACCGCTGCTGTCCGAGGAGGGCTACAAGGCCGACCCGGAGACCGCCGTGCACCGGTTCCTGCGCATCGCGGCGGGTTCCGGCACGGCCGTGGTGTGCAGCCAGGGCGGGGTGATCCCGGACCTGGTGGCCCGGCTGGCGCGGTCCGCCGAGCGCGCACCGGAGAACTTCGGGCCGGGGAGTTCCGCGCCGGAGGCTTCGGGGACGGGAGTTCTCGGGCCGGACGGCGCGGATCCGGGCGGCTCGGCGCCGCGGGGTGCCATCGTGCGGAACGGGGTGCTGCGCGACGGTTCGCGCAGCAGGAGCACCGGCCGCGGTGAGCGGGGCGATCCGGCGAGCGCCAAGGGCAGCGTGTGGACGTTGCGGTTCAGCCGGGACGCGCACTCGGGCAACGGTTCGGGACCGCGGCTGCGGCTGGTGTCGGCGGACTACTTGGCGGATCCGTCCGGCCGCTGATCCGTCACGCCGCTGACCCGTTCGGCAGCCGACCCGTTCGGCAGCTGGCCCGTTCGGCAGCTGGCCCGAGCTCCGCGGTTCCGCCCGGCCGCTGGTTCATCCGGCCGCGGACCCGTTCACCGGGATTCGGAGTTCGCGGCACCCGACCGCTCGGGACACCGGCTCCGCCGGTGCTCGGGCGGATTCCGCGGAACACCCCGGAACGGGGGGGGTCCCGGCCCGATCGCGCTGGGCGATCGTGCCGGGATCATCGCGGAATGCTCGCGGAGCAGTGCTCGCGCACGGCCGCGGCGCCCGTGGACCGGGTACCGGGGCCGCCCGCCGCTCCGCCGCCGCGCCTGGCGCGGATGACGCCGCGCGGTGTGCGTGAACGCCACCCGTGCCCGCCGTGGTCCGGCTCGCTCAGGCGGCGAGCGCTCACTTCTTGGCGGTCTTGCGCGTGGTCTTGCCGGTGGAGGCCTTGGCCGTCGAGGTCTGGCCGCCGGTCTTGGCCGCCGAGGTCTTCGAGGCGGTGGACTTGGCGGTGGACTTCGACGCGGCGGCCTTCGGCGCGGCCTTGGTGGCGGTGGCCTTCTTCGGCGCCGCCTTGGTGGCGGTGCTCTTGGCGGCCGTGCTCTTGGTCGCCGTGCTCTTGGGGGCGGCCTTGGCGGCGGTACCGGTCTTGGCGGTGCTCGCCTTCGCGGCGGGCGCCTTGGTCCCGGTGGACTTGGCCGCGGTGGCCTTGGTGCCCGCGGCGGCCTTCGGCGCGGCCTTGGTGGCGGCCGGCTTGGCGCTGGACCGCGTGGCGGCGGCCTTCTTCGGCGCGGTCTTGGTCGCGGCGGCCGTCTTGGCGGTGCTCGCCTTGGTGCCGGCGGCCTTGGTGGCGGGCGCCTTGGTGGCGGTGCTCGCGGTCTTCGCCGCGGCCCGGCCGGTGCCCGCGGTCTTGGTGGCGGTGGCGCGGGTGCCCGCGGACTTGGTGCCCGCCGACTTCGCCGCGGTCGCGCGGGGCAGTTTCCGGCTGCCGCCGACGACTTCCTTGAACTGGGTGCCGGCGCGGAAGGCCGGGACGTTGGTCTTCTTCACCTTGACGGCTTCGCCGGTCCGCGGGTTGCGCGCGGTGCGGGCGGCACGTGCGCGCTTCTCGAAGACGCCGAAGCCGGTGATGTTGACCTTCTCGCCCTTGTTGACGTTGCGGACGATGAGGTCCACGACGCCTTCCACCGCCTGACTGGCGGTCTTCTTGTCGCCGAGGCGTTCCGCGAGTGCCTCGATGAGTTGGGCCTTGTTCACTTCAGTCCCTCCCAGGACAACAACGGCCCCGTCGGGCCGACTCGAAACCCACGGTAAAGCCCCGAACTGCCGAATGCCATTCGCCACGCCCCATTTTTTCGTTGGGGCGTGGGGGCTTTCGGCGGCTCGGGGCTCGTCGCGCCGGTTTCCCGGTGAGGTTGTGAACACCGGCCGCGAATCGGTTCTTCCCTGCGCAGAAAGGAGAATCCGGTTCGCGGCCGGAGCCGATCAGCCCGCGCGGGCGGGCAGCGTCGCGGGTTTGAAGGAAGGCCGGGTTTTTTCGTACGTGTCGATCGTCTCGGCGTGGCGCAGCGTCAAACCGATGTCGTCGAGGCCTTCCAGCAACCGCCAGCGGGTGTAGTCGTCGATGCCGAACGGCACCGTGAGGTCCTTCGCCTGCACGGTCCGCTCGACGAGGTCGACGGTCACCTCGGTGCCGGGTTCGTTCTCCAGCAACTTCCAGAGCAGTTCCACATCGGACTGCGCGCACTCGGCGGCGAGCAGTCCCTGCTTGCCGGAGTTGCCGCGGAAGATGTCGGCGAACCGGGAGGAGATGACCACCCGGAAGCCGTAGTCCTTGAGCGCCCAGACGGCGTGCTCGCGGGACGATCCGGTGCCGAAGTCCGGCCCGGCGACCAGCACGCTGCCGTTCCGGTACGCGTCGTTGTTGAGCACGAAGGTCTCGTCGCCGCGCCATCCGGCGAACAACGCGTCCTCGAACCCGGTCCGCGCGACCCGTTTGAGGTACACGGCGGGGATGATCTGGTCAGTGTCCACGTTGGACCGCCGCAGCGGAACGCCGACGCCGGTGTGCTCGGTGAACGGTTCCATCGAACGTTGCTCCTTTCGGGTCGTGGTGGCTCAGTCGAGGTCTTCGGGCGAGGACAGGGTGCCGCGGACGGCGGTCGCGGCCGCCACCAGCGGGGAGACCAGGTGGGTGCGCCCGCCCTTGCCCTGCCGCCCTTCGAAGTTCCGGTTGGAGGTGGAGGCGCTGCGCTCCCCGGGAGCGAGCTGGTCGGGATTCATGCCGAGGCACATGGAGCAGCCCGCGGAACGCCATTCGGCGCCGGCCGCGGTGAAGACCTCGTCGAGTCCTTCGGTCTCGGCCTGCAGCCGGACCTTCATCGAGCCGGGGACGACGAGCATCCGCACGTCCTGGGCGACCTTGCGGCCGTCCAGGACGCCCGCTGCGGCCCGCAGGTCCTCGATGCGGCCGTTGGTGCAGGAACCGAGGAAGACGGTGTCCACGGCGACTTCGCGCAGCGGAGTGCCGCCTTCCAGGCCCATGTAGTCGAGCGCCTTCTCGACGGCGTAGCGCTCGGCGTCGTCGCCGATGTCCGCGGGATCGGGGATCCGCTCCCCCAGCGGCAGGCCCTGCCCGGGGTTGGTGCCCCAGGTGACGAACGGGGTGAGCGCGTCGGCGTCGATGGTGACCTCGGCGTCGAATTCGGCGCCCTCGTCGGTCCGCAGCGTCTTCCAGTACTCGACGGCGGCGTCCCAGTCGGCGCCTTCCGGCGCGTGCGGGCGTCCCTTGAGGTATTCGAAGGTCGTCTCGTCGGGGGCGATCATCCCGGCGCGGGCGCCCGCTTCGATCGACATGTTGCAGATCGTCATGCGGGCTTCCATGGACAGCTGCCGGATCGCTTCGCCGCGGTACTCCAGGACGTAGCCCTGCCCGCCGCCGGTGCCGATCTTGGCGATGACGGCGAGGATGACGTCCTTGCTCGTGACTCCGGGGCGCAGCGTGCCCTCGACGTTGACGGCCATCGTCTTGAACGGGCGCAGCGGCAGCGTCTGGGTGGCGAGGACGTGCTCCACCTCGGAGGTGCCGATGCCGAACGCGAGCGCGCCGAACGCGCCGTGGGTGGAGGTGTGGCTGTCGCCGCACACCACCGTGGTGCCGGGCTGGGTGAGCCCCAGCTGCGGCCCCACCACGTGCACGATGCCCTGCTCCGCGTCGCCCATCGGGTGCAGGCGGACGCCGAACTCCTCGCAGTTGCGCCGCAAGGTGTCCACCTGGGTGCGCGAGACGGGGTCCGCGATCGGCAGGTCGATGCCGGTGGTGGGCACGTTGTGGTCCTCGGTGGCGATCGTGAGATCGGGCCGCCGGACGGGGCGGCCTGCCAGCCGCAGCCCTTCGAACGCCTGCGGGCTGGTGACTTCGTGCACGAGGTGGAGGTCGATGTAGAGCAGGTCGGGTTCGTGGCCTTCACCTCGGCGCACGATGTGGCCTTCCCAGACCTTCTCCGCGAGCGTGTTGCCCATCGCTCCTCCCCATCGAGATGTGGTGGTCGCACCCCGGTTCCGGGGCACTGTCCCAAAGAGTGGACTTCTCAGATATCGAGAAGTTAATATCGGTACGTGGGACAGCATAGCGGTATCGGAGTGTTGGACAAGGCAGTGGCCGTGCTGCAGGCGGTGGCCGGTGAGCCGTGCGGTTTGACGGAGTTGTGCGGCCGGACGGGCCTGCCGCGGGCGACCGCGCACCGGCTGGCGGTGGGCCTGGAGGTGCACCGCCTGCTGCGCCGCGGTTCGGACGGCCGGTGGCGGCCGGGCGCCGCGCTGGCGGAGCTGGCCGGTGGCGCGGTGGATCCGCTGCTGGAGGCGGCCTCGACGGTGCTGCCCAAATTGCGGGACATCACGGGCGAGAGCGTGCAGTTGTACCGCCGGGACGGCATGCAGCGCCTGTGCATCGCCTCGGCGGAGCCGCCGAGCGGCTTGCGGGACACGGTGCCGGTGGGGAGCACGTTGCCGATGGTGGCGGGTTCGGGCGCGAAGGTCCTCGCGGCGTGGGCGGATCCGGCCACCCAGCGCGCGGTCCTGTCGGAGGCGGTGTTCGGCGAGCGCACCCTGCTGGAGGTCCGCCGCCGCGGCTGGGCGCAGAGCGTCGCGGAGCGCGAGTCCGGAGTGGCCAGCGTCTCGGCCCCCGTCCGCGATTCCCAGGGCACGGTGGTAGCGGCCATCTCGGTCTCCGGCCCCATCGACCGCATGGGCAGGAGGCCAGGAGCCCGCTGGGCCCAAGACCTCCTAGCAGCCACCGAAGGCCTCCAAAACCGCCTCTGACCCCACCGCCCCACCACGACCCACCCGCCAACGGCCGAGGCCGAGGCCGAGGCCGAGGCCGAGGCCGAGGCCGAGAAACCCAACCCCACCAGAACAACAACCCCAACAAAGGAAAGCCCCGCTTCCCAAAGGAAGCGGGGCTTTCCTGGTAGTCCCGACGGG
>NZ_JAIUKC010000047.1:0-39076 GCF_020177435.1 Saccharopolyspora sp. 7B
GGGGGGGCCCCGCCCCCGGGGGGGGGGGCCCCCGGGCGGGGGGCCCCCCGGGGGGGGGGGGGCCCGGGGGGGGGCGGCCCCCCCGGCGGCGAGCACGAGCACCCGGCCCGACCGGCGCGCCGCGATCTCCGGGTCGTGGGTGATGAGCACGACGCCGAGCCGCAGCCGCTCGCGCAGCTCGTCCAGCAGGTCGAGCACCTCGTCGCGGGTGTCCGCGTCGAGCGCGGAGGTCACCTCGTCGCAGACCAGCACCTCCGGGCGGCCCGCCAGGGCGCGGGCCAGCGCGACCCGCTGGCGCTGGCCGCCGGAGAGCTCGCCGGGGAGCCGGTCGGCCAGGTCGGCGGGCAACCGGACCGCGTCCAGGAGCCGCCGGACCTCCGCCGCGCGTTCGCCCGCATCCCGCATCGAGCGCAGCAGCCGCAGCGGCCGGTCCAGCGCGGTGCGCACGTCCTGGCGCGGGTGCAGCGCGTCGGCCGGGTGCTGCGCCACCAGGGCGATCCCGGCGCGGCCCCGCCGGTCACGTCGCCGCACGTCCGGGTGCAGCGGTGCGCCGCGCAGGAGCAGTTCACCGGCCCCGGCGGGGTGCAGGCCGACGATCCGGCGGGCCAGGGTGCTCTTGCCCGCGCCCGAGACGCCCAGCACCGCGACGCAGTCGGATTCGCGCATGTCCAGGTCGACGCCGGCGAAGACCTCGCGCGACCCGTGGTGCGCGGCGAGCCCGCGCACCCGCAGCAGGTCGGCGCCCGCGGACGCCGGCGGGTGGAGCGGTGGTTCACCTCCGGCCCGGTCCGGGGTGTGCCGGGGCCGAGCCGGCACCGCACCGGTCCCGCCGGGCCGGGCGTCCGCCCCGGCCGGGACCACCGCGCCGTCCTCGACCGCCACGACCCGGTCCACCTGGGACCGCAGCGCCGCGACGTCGTGGCTGATCCACAGCAGCGCCACCCCGTCGTCCCGGGAGCGCGCGATCTCGGCGGCCACCTCGCGGCGCGCCAGCACGTCCAGCGCCGTGGTCGGTTCGTCCAGCACCAGCAGGCGCGGGCGCCGCGCGAGGGCGGCCGCCAGCACGACCCGCTGCTGCTGGCCGCCGGAGAGCTGGTGCGGGTAGCGCTCGGCGAGCGCGGCGTCCAGGCCGACCCGGTCCAGCAGCCCGGCGAGGTGCTCGGCGCGGCGCCGCCGCGGCACCGGGCCGGTGATGGTCAGCAGGGTGGAGCGGACCGTCGCGTACGGGTTCAGCGCGGCACCCGGGTCCTGCCCGACGTAACCGACGAGCCCGCCGCGCACCCCCGGCCCCGGCGCGGGCAGCACGTCCCGCCCGGCGACGAGGCTGCGGCCACCGTCGTGGCGCAGTCCGGGCCGCAGCGCGCCCAGCAGCGCGAGCGCCATCGTGGTCTTCCCGGAACCGGAGGCCCCGACCAGCCCGACGGCCTCACCGTCCATGATGGACAGATCGACGCCGCGGAGCACCGGGGCCCCGCCCGCGGAGACGCACAACCCGCGCAGTTCGGCGATCACGCGATCACGCTCCTGGCCCGGCGCCCCGCGCCGTCGGCGATGAAGTGGGTGCCGACCGCCAGCAACCCGATGCCCAGCACCGGCGCCAGCAGCGCCCACGGCTGCAACGACACCCCGGGCAGCGCCTCCACGATCAGCAGTCCCCAGTCCGAATCGGTCCCGCTCAGCCCGAGGAACCCGGCCGCGGCGGCCAGGTACACGGCGGAGACGAAGCGCAGCACCGCGTCGGCCAGCAGCGGACCGGCGACCAGCGGCAGCACTTCGCGGCCGAGCAGCCAGCCCCAGCCCTCACCGCGGGCGATCGCGGCCTCCAGGTGACCGCGCCCGAGCACCTGATCGGCGGCGGCGCGCGCCACCCGCGCGGTCAGCGGGGCGCCGGTGAGCACCACCGCCAGCACCAGCCCGGTGCGATCGGGCAGCGCGGTGAGCACCAGCAGCAGCACCAGGATCGGCGGCACCGCGGCCAGCACGTCCAGCGGTCGCAGCACCAGCGCCGCCGCCCAGCGCCGCGAGCCGGCGACGAGCGAGGCGAACAGCCCGGCCAGCGCACCCACCGCGGACCCGCCCAGCGCGGCGAGCGCGCTGGTCAGCAGCAGCGGCCTGCCGCCGTGCAACATCCGGGACAGCACGTCGCGCCCCAGGTGGTCGGTGCCGAGCAGCCCGACCGCGCCGGGCGCGGCGAACGGCGGCCCGACCGGCCTGCTCGGCGAGTGCGGGGCGAGTTCCGGGCCGAGCAGCACCAGCAGCAGCACCGCGGCGAACAGCACCCAGCCCAGCCGGATCGAGAGCGCGCGCATCACCGCACCGCCCCCGTCCGCAGCCGCGGTGTCAGCAGCACCACGGCGAGGTCGGCCAGCACCAGGGCCAGCAGCATCGCCGCGCCCAGCAGCAGCACCAGCGCCTGCACCACCGGCAGGTCCCCGGTCTGCACCGAGGAGACCAGCAGCTGCCCGATCCCCGGGTAGCCGACGATGTTCTCCACCAGCACCGCACCGCCGACGGACGCGACGGCGGTGATCAGCCACACCTGCACCGCCACCGGCAGCACCGCGGGCACCACCGCGCGGCGCAGCACGACCGAGCCGCGAACTCCGCTCAACCGCAGGAACTCCACCTGCGGTGAGTCCACTGCGGACACCGCGGCACCGCGGATCACCCGCGTCGCGTACGCCAATCCGGCCAGCAGCAGGCCGAGCACCGGCAGCACCAGCATCTCGGGCCGCAGCAGCGGATTCGTCCCCGCGGGCACCAGCGATACGGCGGGCAGCCAGCGCAGCGTCACCGCGAACAGCACGACGAGCCCGCCGGTCACCGCGAATTCCGGCACCGACACCAGCAGCAGCGCACCCGTGGAGATCGCCCGGTCCGCGGCGCGCCCGCGGCGCCACGCGGCGAGCACGCCCAGCAGCAGCGAGCACGGCACCAGCAGCACCCAGGCCAGCCCGGCCAGCAGCACCGAGTTCCCCACCCGGTCGGCCAGGAGTTCGCCGACCGGCCGCCCGGTCGCCGACGTCCCGAGGTCGCCGCGGACCAGCCCGGCGAGCCAGTCGCCGTAGCGCGCCGGCACCGGCCGGTCCAGCCCGAGGTGCGCGCGCACCTGCGCGATCCGTTCCGGACCGGAGGTGGCGCCCAGCCGCGCGGTGACCGGATCACCGGGCAGCAGGTCCACGCCGACGAACACGGCGAACGACAGCAGCACCAGCAGCAGCGCGCTGATCGCGAGGCGGCGCGGCAGCGCTCGCCAGCCCGCGCCGAGTTCGCGGCCCACCGGGCCGGTCCTGCCGAGGAGGCCGGATCCGCTCATCGGCCCCGGCCTGCCCACCAGGTCGGTTCCGCCCATCAGGCCAGCCCCGCTTTCCCGAAGTACGGGTACTTGGCCTGGTCCCGGATCTCCAGGCCGGCGACCTCCCGCCGGGCCATCCCGAGCACGTCGGCCAGCCCCCACACCACGGTGTTGCCGCGGTCGAACATCACGTCCTGCACGTCCTGCCAGGCGCGGGCGCGGTCCTGCTCGGCGGTGCTCGCCATCGCGCGCTCCAGCGCCGCCGCGAGCTCCGGGTCGGGCAGCGACAGCGACGGGATCCCGGCGAGGCGCCCGTAGGCCACGGCCAGCGGGTAGGTGCCGAGCGCGAAGGTCACCGAGTCGGCTTCGGCGATGGCCGAGCTCTCGAAGAACTCGGCGAGCCCGACCAGCTGGGCCTGCGCGTCGAGGCCGATCTCCCGCAGCTGCTCGACGAACAGCTGGGTGGCGGCGTTGTAGCCGTTCTCGTACTCGGCGGAGCGGGCCACGACCCGCGCGCCCGCCACGCCTGCTTCCCGCACCAGCTCGCGCGCCCGCCGCACGTCCCGCGGCAGCGGCGGCCGGTCGTCGAAGTGCGCGCTGCCCGCGCCGAACAGGTCGTTGCCGGGCACGCCGAAGCCGAGCAGCGCGGTGTCCACCAGCGCCTGCCGGTCGACGCCGAGGCGGACCGCTTCGCGCACCCGGGGGTCGTCGAACGGCGCCTTCGTCGCGTTGAGCACGAACGCGTAGCCGGTGCGCTGCCGCGGCCCGGCGGTGCGGATCTCCAGCTCGGCGCTCGGCGCCCCGGCGCGGGCCTGCACGAACGGGATGTCGCCCGCGTAGTCGGCCTGCCCGGCGGCGACCGCGTTCACCTTCGCCTGCTGGTCCGGCAGGCTCAGCAGCACCAGTTCGTCGACGGGCGCGGGTCCGTCCCAGTGGTCGTCGAAGCGGACGAGGCGGGTCTGCCTGCCGGGTTCGAACTCGGCGACGCGGAACGGGCCGGTGCCGACGGCCTCGTCGAAGGACGCCCCGGCGCGCACGATCTTCGCGGGGAACGCGGCCAGCAGCAGCGCCGGGTCGCCGATCGGCGTCGAGGTCGGCACCCGCACCGCGAGCCGGTCCAGCACTTCCGCCCCGGCGACGTCGAAGTAGGTGCCGAGCTCGCTCGGGTACGGCCGGTCCGGCGAGGTCATGTACCGCAGGCTGTGCACCACGTCGGCGGCGCTGAACGGCGATCCGTCGTGCCAGCGCACCCCGTCGCGCAGCCGGAGGGTGAACGAGCGCGCGTCGGCGGCGACCTCCAGCCCGAGGGCGAGCGCGGGTTCGGCCGCGCCGTCGTGCAGCACGAACAGCGTGTCGTAGACGGCGCCGCTGCGGACCAGGTCGACCGGTGCTCCGCCCGCGAACGGGTCGAGGCTCTCCGCGGCCCCGGCTCCGCCGAACGCGGCGCGCAGCACTCCCCCGCGGCGCGGCACCCGGCCCGCGTCCTCTGGGACCGGGCCGCTCCCGGCGGCACCGCTCGCGCAGCCCCCGAGCACCGCACCGGTTCCGGCGGCGCCGAGCGCGATCCCGGCGAGCCGGAACAGCTCGCGGCGAGAGCGGATCATGGGGTGCCTCCTGCTTTTCCCGGTCCGGCGCGCGGTGCGCCACCGGATCGACATCGATGATCGTTTTCAACTGGTTCGGACGTGCGGTCCCGCCGGAAGGGGCGGGGAGAGGGGCGCGCTAGCCGTCCGCGGGTGCCGCGCGCAGCACGGCGCCGTGCGTGAGCGCCGGATCCACGTCGTGGTCCAGCCCGGCGATCTCGATCGCCAGCACTCCGGTGACCGGTGCTTCCCGCACCCGGAAACCGGGGGCGTCGCCGACGAGGGCGCGGAACGCGGGCAGGTCCCGCGCCCGCACGCCCACCTCGACGGTGCGCAGCGCGGTGGCCCCGTTCGGGTGCGCCACGGCGGGCGGGTGCTGCGGCGGGTCGTACGGGGTGACCAGGAACGGCAGCCGGTCGTTGCGCGGGTAGGCGAAGGAGAACTCGGTGCGCGCCCCGTCCGGGCGCCGCCGCTTCCAGCGCACGGCGCGCCCGCTGGGCACCCCGGCTCGGGCGAGCGCGGCGAGGCGTCCGGCGAACCCGTCGCGAGGGGTCAGCACGGCGACGTCGCAGAAGCCCTCGGCCTGGCGCGCCCAGCGCACCATGCGCTTCCCCGCGCCGCGGCCGAAGAACAGCTCCAGCGGCAGCCGGAACCACCGCGCACCGCGCGGCGTGGTGAGCAGTTCGACGATCGGGCCGTCCGGGAACCACACGTGCGCGTGCAGCGCCCGTTCCTCGGCGGTGGCGAAGTCGACCTGGAACCCGGCGGCGCGGAAGTCCGCGACCGCGGCCGCGAGGTCGTCGACCCGCAGCAGCACGTGACTGCACCGGGCGCTCATCGGACCAGCTCCCGCCGGTCGACGACGGGTGGTTCCGCGGGCCGGACCACCTCGGGCATGCCGAGCTTCGCGGTGAGGTCGGCCCAGGCCGTCGCCACCGACAGCGCCCACTGCCCGGCGGCGGTGCGGCGGGCGGGTCGATCGATGTCCGCGCGCAACCGCAGCAGCGAGGCCCGCACCGCGCCGGGCCACAGCCGCGCGAACACGTCGTGGAAGGTGCCGGGCGCCTCCTGCAACACCGAGGTGCTGGGCACCGCGAGCCGTTCGGTGCCCGGCCCGGCGAGCACGAGCCTGCCGGTCTCGTCGCGCGGCGAGTGCAGCCGCGGGTTCCACAGCACCGGTCCGTGCGTGTCGGCCAGTTCCAGCACTCCCGCGTCGGTGCCGACCGAGATCCGGTGCAGCAGGTGCGAGTGGTTGTCCGGGTCGTCCGGGTGCACCTGGTTCTGCACCCGCAGCGTCACCGGCAGGCCACCGACCACGGCGTGCAGCGCGCGGAACGGTTGCGGTTGCGCCGCGAGCACCGCGAGCCGCTCGGGCACCGGATCGCAGTCGCCGAACGCCCACGGCCGCAGCGCGCCCGCGACCCGGCCGAGCACGTCGAGCAGCGGGAGCAGGACCTGGCTGTTGCAGGCGGCGTCGACGAACCGCAGCGGGTGCTCGGCGCGCAGCCGGGCCACCGCGTCCAGGAAGGTCCGCACCGGCTCGATGTCGTGGTAGAGCGTGTTCACCGCGTACGCGGCACCGCCGTCCCGGGCGGCCCGCAGGTTCTGCGCGATCTCCTCGGCGTGCACCGGGTGTTCCTGCAGCACGTGGGTGCCGCGGCGCAGGAACTCCCGCGCCAGCTCCGATCCGGTGCCGCCGGTGGCGCCGGAGCGCACCACGACGCAGACCACGTCCACGTCCGCGGGGACCTCGCTCGGGTCCGCGTAGGACGGGACGCCGCGCTCCGCGGCGAGCGCGCGGGAGAACGCGCTGCCCTGGGACAGGATTCCGGCCAGTTCGAAGGATTCCGGGTCCGAGCGCACCGCGTCCAGGTAGATCCGCCCGAACGCGGTGCCCGCGACCACGACCCGCAGCGGCCGCGCCCCGGTCACGGGGTCACCGCCGGTTCCGCGGCGGGCACCAGGTGGCGGCAGACGCTGCGCAGCTTCTCGCGGGTCTCCTCCAGCTCCCGGTCCGGGTCGGAGTCCGCGACCACGCCCGCACCCGCGCGCAGCCAGGTGCGGCCGTCCTTGCGGTAGACGCTGCGCAGCACCAGGGCCGCGTCCAGCTCGTCGCCGTCCACGGCGACGACCGCGCCGCTGTAGAGGCCGCGTTCCTCGCGTTCCAGCCGCCGGATCAGCGCCCCGGCCGGTTCCTTGGGGATGCCGGAGGCCGTGACGGCGGGGAACAGCGCGGCCAGCGCGTCCCACGCGTCGGCCTCGGCGCGCAGCACGCCGCTGAGCTCGGAGGCCAGGTGCTGCACGCTGCCGCGCTCCTCCACGTGCATGAACTCCGCGACGCGCACCGAGCCGGGCGCGCACACGCCGTCGAGCTCCTGCGCCGCGAGCCGCACCGAGATCGCGTGCTCGTAGACCTCCTTGGCGTCCCGGTAGAGCTCGGCGCGCAACGCACCGTCCACTTCGGAATCTCCTGCCAGCGCGCGGGTTCCGGCCAGCGGTTGCGTGGTGACGACGCGGCCGGGACCGACCTTCGCGACGATCTCCGGGCTGTACCCGGCCGCCTCCCAGCCGCCGAGGCGGAGCAGGAACGAGCGCGCCGGGGTGTTCGCGCGGCGCCCGGCGAGGTAGGTGGCGGCGAGGTCGATCTCGCCGGGCACCGGGACCGGGCGGGACAGGATCACCTTGTCCAGCCGGCCGGCGCGGATCTCGGCGACCGCGTCGCGGACGCCCGCGCGGTACTCCTCGGCGCCGTGCTCCAGCAGGTCGGCGTCCGCCGGGACGGGCTCGGCCGCGGTCGCCGCCCGCAACCTCCGCTCGAGCCGGTCGAGATCGGTGGCGTCGGCGGCGCGCAGCAGCGCGGTCCCGCCGTCGACGACGACCTCCCGCTCCGGCACCAGGAACCAGGCGAGCACGTCCTCGGCGGCGACCGCGTCGCGGTGGGCCTGCGAGAGCTCGAAGCTGACCCAGCCGCACGCCCGCGGCCCGCCCGGCGCCTCCGCTCCGCCGAGCGAGCGCAGCGCGTCGCCCGCCGCGGCGAGCGGGTGCGTCCGCAGCGGGAACTCGGTGCGCCGCGCACCGTGCACGAGGGTCGCGCCGGTCGCGCGGACCTGGACTTCGGCCTGCCGCCCCTCGGCCCACCGGATCGCACCGCCGTGCTCGTAGAGCACGTGCTGGTCGGCCGACTCCGCGCAGAGCCCGGCGGTCGCGGCGAGCGCGTCGCCGTCGAACTGGATGCGGCGTTCCACCGCACCGCCAACGGAGGTCATCTGATCGTCTCCCACTTTCCCGTGCTTGATCGCGATCGCGCACGGCCCCAGTTGCGGGTGGCACCGATCGGCGCCACCCGGCTTAGTGAATCCACGGCGCACGGATCACGGTCCGTCACGCCATCCCAGTCAACTTAGGTTAGGCTAACTAGAGTTGATCGCGCCCGCAAGCGCACTCCGCCTCATCGCCGCACCGTGCGCGACCACCATCTAAGACGCTGTTGAAAATGATTGTCAATGCGATTAGTGCTGAGTGTTGCAGCACAGGAGCCCATGGACTGATCGGAGTAGCGGAATATCGAGCATCGGGCGCAACGATCGCGTGACGCGGCTCTCGAAGATCCGCCGACCACCCGACCGGACGCCGAGCGATCACCCGAAGTGACCAGGGGCTCGACCGGCCGGGCCCGGTGGCGCGATCGCCCGCTGTGGACGATGCGGGCGGAATCCCGCCGCAGCGGTGAGATCGGCGGCACCGGATGCCACCGCACCGCGGAACATCGGTAGTTTTCCCGCGAGGAGCCGTTCCGCACCCCAGCGGAACCCGGCCCCCGGAAGGCCGGGAACGCGCCCGGCCGGCCCCACCGCCGACCCGCCCCGGACGTGCCATGCCGATGCTCCTCGCCGCCGCCGCGCCCATCCTCGTCGTGCTGCTCCTGCTGGCGGTGCGGATCCCGTCGCTGTGGGCCGGAGCCACCGGGCTGGTCGTCGCCGTCCTCGCCGCGGCGCTCGCGTTCCCCCTCGACGCGGCCGGGATGGCGGCTTCGGCGCGGGACATGGCGCCCACCGTCGTCGAGGTCGCCGTGATCCTGCTCGGCGGCGTCGGGCTAGCGGAGGCCATGCGGCGCGGCGGTGCGCAGGACCGGATCGCCGACTGGCTCGACGGCGCCGAACGCGGCGCGGACCGGACGGTCACCCTGCTGCTGCTGGTGTTCGGGCTGACGCCGTTCATGGAATCCGTCACCGGGTTCGGCCTCGGCGTGGTGATCACCGCTCCCCTGCTGGTCCGGCTCGGGCTGCCCCCGGTGAAGGCGGTGGTCTCCGGACTGCTCGGGCTGGTGCTGGTGCCGTGGGGCTCCCTCGGCCCCGGCACGCTGGTCGCCGCGCAGCTCGGCGGGGTCGGATCAGGGGAGCTCGGCCTGTGGTCGGCGCTGCTGACGCTGCCGGTCCTGGTCGTGGCCGCGAGCGCCGTGCTCGCCCTCGACGTCGGCCGCCCGGCGCCGCGGCAGCTGCTGCTGGCGGCCGCGGTGGTGCTCGTGGAGTGGGTGGCGCTGATCGCGGTGAACCTGGTGCTGTTCCCGCCCGCGGGCGCGCTGGCCTCGGCGGTGGTGGTCGCGGGACTGCTCGCGCTGACCCGCGCCGCGAACGGCCCGCTGCCCGCGGTGGACCGGGCGCTCGCGCTCGCGCTGCTGCCGTACTTCGTGCTGGTCGGCGGCATCTTCGCCGCCACCGGGGTGCTGGCGCTGCTCGGCGCGAGCGGTCCGGCCGCGGTGCTGGCGAATCCGGCGGTGTGGCTGCTGATCGCCGCGGCCGTCGCCGTCGCCGCGCTCGACGTCCCGGCAGCGGACCGGTGGCGGGTGATCGGCTCCGCCGTGCGCCGGTGGGTGCCGATCGCGGGCGGCGCCGTGCTGTTCATGGTGCTCGGCATCGTCATGGCCGCCACCGGCATGGCCGAGCACCTGGCGGCCTCGGCCGCGCGCGCCGGGTACGGGTTCGTCGCCGCGATCCCCGCGATCGGGGCGTTCGGCGGCTACCTCACCGGGTCCAACACCGGGGCGGCGGCGATGTTCTCGGCCGCCACCGCGACCGCGTCCGCCGGGCTGGGGGCGACGCCGCTGATCGCGCTGGCGGGGCAGAACGTGGCGGGTTCGTTCGCGATCATCGCGTCCCCGCCGCGGATCGCGCTGGCCGCCGCCGTCGCCTTGCCGCCGGGGGAACGGCTGCCCGGTTCGGCGCAGCGCGTCCTCGCCGGAGCCGCCGCCACGTCCGCGGTGCTGCTCGGAGCCCTCACCCTCCTCCTCGCCTGACCACGCCGTCGATCCGCTCCTGCCGCCCGGTGCGGGGAACCCCACCGCCCGCCGTCGAACCCGACCGGGCGTGCACGTCGTACAAGACGGGCGGTGAGTTCCGCCGCGCCAGTGCGACGCGGCAGAAGTGGAAGGTCAGCCGGCTCGGTTCCTGCGGTGCAGCACGAACCAGGCGGAGCCGGCCACGACCAGCACGACCAGCACCACCGCCCAGTCGGGAACGGCCCCGGACAGCTCCAGCACCCGGCCTTCGAGCCGCGCCTGGTCGGAGGCGCCGAGCACGCCGCCCACGCTCGTCGTCCCCCGGGTGACCAGCATCAGCACCCCGACGGCCGCGGTCAGCGCCCCGCCGACCACACCGGTCCAGGTGTTCTCCCAGCGCCCGATCCGCACCTGCCGCGGGCGCACCAGGCCGCGCACGAACGGCAACCGGTCCCACAGCAGGCTCAGCACCAGCAGCGGCAGCGCCATCCCGGCGGCGAACACCAGCAGCACGACCCCGCCGCGCAGCGCGTTCCCGGACACCGCGGCGAACGTCAGCACCGCCCCGAGCAGCGGTCCGGCGCACACCCCGGCCAGCCCGTAGATCGTGCCGAGCGCGTACACCGAGGCCGTCGAGGTGCCCGCCGAGCGCTGCGTCCTGCTCAGCATCGGCAGCGGCACGTCCAGCAGCATCAGCACCCCGAGCACGATCACCACGACGGCCGCCACGCCGACGAAGGCGTCCCGGTACTCGTTCACGAACGCGCCGAGCGTCCCGGCCAGCACGCCCAGCGGCACCAGCGTGGTGATCAGCCCGAGGTAGAACACCCCGGTGCGCGCGAGCAGCGCGCCGGGTGCGGTGAAGGCGTAGGAGAAGAAGGCTGGCAGCAGCATCACCGAGCACGGGCTCAGCAGGGTCAGCACCCCGCCGACGAACGCGCCGAGCAGTCCGAGTTCCACGCGCTCTACTCCCCGCCGGCGAGCGCGGCGTCCACGAACTCGCGGAAGTTCTCGATCGGCTGCGCCCCGGAGAGCGCCGAGTTGCCGATGGCGAAGAACGGGACGCTGTTCACGCCGAGGCGTTGCGCGTCACCGGTGCTCTGCCGCACCGCCTCCAGCAGCCGCGGGTCGTCGAGGTCGGCGGTGAACTTCGCGAGGTCGGGCACGCCGATCTCCTCCGCGAACCCGATCAGCCGGTCGCGCGGGAGGTCGGGGTGCCCGGATTCGGGGGCGGCCCGGTACACGGCGCCGAGGTATTCGGGGAACATGCCTTGGTTCCCCGCGGCGCGGGCGGCGACGGCGGCGGTGGCCGACTGCTCGCCGAAGAAGGAGACGTCGCGGATCTCGATGCGCAGCTTCCCCGAGTCCACGTACTCGCGGACGAGCGCGGGCAGCGTGTCCCGGTTGAACACGGCGCAGTACGGGCAGCGCAGGTCGGTCCACTCGACCAGCACCACCGGGGCGTCGGCGCCGCCGATGGCCATCGGGTCGTGCGGGTCGCGCAGCTCGACGCCCACCTGCTGCGGCGGGGAGGCCGCACCGCCGTCGGCGCTCGGCGCGGGCTGCCCGGTGGAGAGCTGGGCGGCCACCACCACGAGCAGGAACGCGGACAGGGCCGCGAGCACGACGTTGATGATCTTGGAACGGCGGTACTTCGCCTCCAGATCGTCCGGGCGATCGGCGGGTCGATTCGTCACCGAACTAGGATACATGTTGCATCCCAACGGCTCGCGGGCCTGCTTGGGAGGATGGAGCGATCGGGGGCGACGACGAGAGGCGGCACGATGGCCAGGACCACGCTCGACGAGGGCTCCGCGAACGAGCGCTCCTACCGGCACGTCCGGCAGGGCATCCTCACCGGGCGCTTCCCCGGCGGCACGATGCTCAGCGAGGCGACGCTCGCCGCCGAGCTGGCGGTGAGCCGCACGCCCGTGCGGGCCGCGCTGGTCCGGCTCCAGGAGGAGGGCTGGGTGACGATCTACCCCAAGCGCGGCGCCCTCGTGCAGACCCTCAGCGACCGCGCCGTCCGCGAACTCGCCGAAGCCAAGGCGATGCTCGAATCGGGCGCGGTGCGCGCCGCCCGCCCGCGCGCGCTCACCGCGCTCGCCGTCGAGATGCGCCCGGATCTGCTGCGGCAGCGGGAAGTCCTCGACGCCGGGGACCTGACCGCGTTCGTGGAGCTGAGCATCGCGTTCCACCGGTCCTTCATCGCGGCCGCGGGCAACGAGGTGGTGCTGGAGCTCTACGACCGGCTCGCCGATCGGCAACGCTTCCTGCTGTTCAGCTACGGGCGGCGGCTGCTGGACCGCGCCGCCGCGATCGTCGAGGAGCACGGGCTGCTGCTGGACGCCGCCGCCTCGGGGGACGGCGACGCGTTCGCGGCGACCCTGCGCGACCACCTCACCAAGAGCTACGGCGACGCCACCGACCCGCGCTCGTCGTGAGCACCCCCACCGCACGACCCGGAACCGAGGAGGGCGCGTGACCGCAGCCGATCCGATGTGGACGCTCCGGCGCCCGACGAGCGAGAAGTGGCGCACGCACGGCCCGGACGTGCTGCCGATGTTCGTCGCCGAGATGGATTTCCCGCTCGCACCCGCGATCAAGTCCGCGCTGCTGGCCGCGGTGGAGGCGGGCGACACCGGCTACGTCGACCCGCACGACACCCGGGCCGCCGAGGCCTTCGCCTCCTACGCGGCCGACACCTGGGACTGGGAACCCGCACCGGAGCGGATGAGCTGCACCACCGACGTCAGCGTCGTCATCGTCGAATCGTTGCGGCGCCTCATCTCGCCCGGCGACGGCGTGATCGTCAACCCGCCGATCTACCCGCCGTTCTTCGACCTGGTGCCGGAAGCCGGCGGCTCGGTGGTGGAGGTGCCGCTGCGCGACGACGGCGAACGTTACGAGCTCGACCCCGGAGACCGTGGTCGAGGCCGTCGACCGACTCGCCCGCGCGAACCGCTGAACCGCTAGTCCACAAAGGACAGGTGGTCGCAGGTCGGCCGAGCCCGTCCACTGCGGACTGGACGACCATCGCTACCGGAGACCGCGGCGGATCAGAGCTCGCGCTGGAACCAGTGCTCGTCCCGGAAGTCCCCGGGCGCCACCTGGAGCGCGGCCGGGAAGCGGCCGACCTCGGCCCAGCCCTGGCGGCGGTAGAACTCGGGCAGGTGGGTGCCGCCGCGGGTGGCGAGCACGAGCTGCCGGAAACCGAGGTCGCGGGCGCGCTCGACCGCACGGGCCAGCAGACGGCGCCCGATCCCGCCGCGCTGCCACCCGGGGTGCACGATCAGCTTCCGCACCTCCGCCCGGTGGCGGAACACCTGCCCTTCCTTCCCGCGGACCAGCACCATCCCCACCAGGAGCCCGCCGTCGCGTTCGACCAGCAGCTCCTGCCGCCCGGATCCGACGTCGCGCAGTTCTCCTGCCGCCGCCTCCGCGATGAGTTCCGCGGGGGCGTCCACGGGGAATCCGATGGCGCCGCCTGCGCGCACCACGGCCCGCCACAGGTCGGCGACCTCGGTCGTCGTGGGGAGCTCCGCCCGCCCACTGCTTGACCTCGCCATGACACCACCCTACAGTCCCTCGTATCTCATATATGACGTACGAAGGAGCAGCGTGATGGCCGAGAGCTCACCGGACGCGATGGCGGCCTTCCGGCTGTCGCTCGCCGACGCGGAGGTGGATCCGCTGGCGAACCGGACCGACCGGGCGCTGTCGACCATCAAGCGGGGCATCCTCACCAACCGGCTGCGGCCCGGCCAGCAGCTGGTCGAAGCCGACATCGCCGAAGTCCTCGGCATGTCCAAGACCCCCGTGCGCGAGGCGCTGAAGACGCTGGTCGGCACCGGCCTCGTCGCGTTCAGCCGGTTCAAGGGAGCCATCGTCCGCGAACTCGACGCCGACGAGGCCGCCGCGATCTACGACCTGCGGCTGCTGCTGGAACCCGAAGCGGCGCGCCGGGCCGTGACCGCAGGCTTCGACCCGGGCCCGGCCGGCGTCGCGCTGGACCGCGCGGTGGCCGCGGGCGAAGCCGGGGACAACGCGGGAATGAGCCTCGCCAACCGCGAGTTCCACCGCCACCTCTACGCGGGCTGCGGGAACGCGCTCCTCGTGGACACCCTCGACGGGCTCAAGGACCAGACCGCGCTGGTCAGCGTCTCCGGCTGGCGCACGGCGGGCGGGTGGCGGACCGAAGCCGACGAGCACCGCGGCATCCTCGACGCCGCCGAACGCGGCGACGCCGACGCGGTCGCCACCGCACTGCGCGCCCACATCGCCGAGTTCGTCGAGCGCGTCATGCCGTACCTCACCGGCGCGGCCGAACTCGCGGACGGTGACACCGCCGCGGGCTGACCGCCACCCCCGCACATCCGACACCACCACCGCGCAGCGACATCCGGCTGCGCGGGCGATCAACGACGTCCTCACCCGACTCCTCCGAGGAGAAGCATGGAACTCGACGAGATCAGGCGCCGGCTCGCCGACGTCATCGCGATCACCCCGACCCCGTTCACCGCGGACGGCACCATCGACGTGCCGAACACCGAACGCGCGGTGGAACGGCTGCTCGACGGCGGCGTGCGGGTGCTCACCGTCAACGGCAACACCGGCGAGTTCTACACGCTCTCGCCCGCCGAGACGCGCGCCCTGGCCGACCTCACCGCCGCGGCCGCCCGGCCGGACACGCTGCTCATCGCCGGAGTCGGATTCGACGCGGCCACCGCGATCGACTCCGCCCGCTACGCGCGGGATCGCGGGGCCGCCGCGGTGATGGTGCACCAGCCGGTGCACCCCTACGTCTCCCGGCAAGGCTGGATCGACTACCACCGGGCCATCGCCTCCGCGGTCCCCGACCTCGGGGTGCTGCCGTACGTGCGGACGCCGCGGATCGAGGCGGCCGACTTCACCGCGCTCGCCGACGCCTGCCCGAACGTCGTCGGCGTCAAGTACGCGCTGCCCGACCCGACCCGGTTCGCCGCGGTGGCGCGGGTCGCCGGGATCGACCGGTTCACCTGGATCGCGGGCCTCGCCGAACTGTCCGCCCCCGCCTACGCGGCGGTCGGCGCGACCGGTTTCACCTCCGGGCTCGCCACCATCGCCCCGGACCTCTCGCTGCGGATGCAGGCCGCACTGTCCACAGGGGACTTCACGGCGGCGATGCGGGTGTGGGACCAGGTGCGGGAGTTCGAAGAACTGCGCGCGGCGGACGCCGGTGCCGACAACGTCAGCGTGATCAAGGAGGCGCTGCACCAGATCGGCCTCGGCAGACCCGACGTGCGTCCACCCGCCTCCCGGATCGAACCGGCGGCGCGGGAAGCGGTCGCGAAGATCCTCGCCAGCTGGGACGTCCGATGAGCGCGGCGGCGGGCGCGCACCCGCTGCCCAGCATCGACCCGCGCACCGGCGAGGCCACCCGCACCGACCTGCTGCCGACCGGCACCGCCGAGGTCGCGGCGCACTGCGCCCGCGCCGCCACGGCCACCGAGGAGCTGGAGCGGATCGGCCGCGCCGGGCGAGCCGCCGTGCTGCGCGCCATGGCCGACGACCTGGAAGCCGCCCGCGAGGAGGTGGTCGCCACCGCCGACCGGGAGACCGCGCTCGGACGCCCGCGACTGGACGGGGAGCTGAACCGGACCGCCTACCAGCTGCGGTTCTTCGCCGAGGTCATCGAGGACGGCGCCTACCTGGAGGCCGTCGTCGACCATCCCGGGGACACGCCGATGGGCCCGCGCCCGGACCTGCGCCGGATGCTGGTGCCGACCGGGCCGGTCGCCGTGTTCGGCGCCAGCAACTTCCCGCTCGCCTTCTCGGTGCCCGGCGGGGACACCGCGGCCGCGCTCGCCGCGGGCTGCGCCGTCGTGGTCAAGGCGCACGGCAGCCACCCGCTCACCTCCGCGCTGTGCGGGCGGATCCTCGCCGCCGCCGCGGCCCGCGCGGGCGCCCCGGACGGCACGATCTCCGTGGTGTTCGGTCGCGAAGCCGGGACGGCGCTGGTCACCGATCCGGCGATCACCGCGGTCTCCTTCACCGGTGGGCACGCCGGGGCCACCGCGCTGCGCGGGCTGATCGCGCGGCGCCCGGACCCGATCCCGTTCTTCGGGGAGCTGGGCAGCGTGAACCCGCTGGTGGTGACCGCGGCTGCGGCCGCCGAGCGCGCGGCGGAGATCGGGCGCGGCCTGGTCGGCTCGTTCACCTTGGGCGGCGGGCAGTTCTGCACCAAACCCGGTCTCGTGCTGGTTCCCGCCGGGCCCGACGGCGACCGGCTCGTCGACGCCGCCACCGCCGCCCTCGCCGAGGTGCCCGCTCCGGCACTGCTCAACGCGGGCATCGCCGAGTCCTACGCGGCCGGGGTCGCCGCGCTCGGCGGACGCCACCTGATCACCGCCACCGCCGAACCCGGCGCGGGCTTCGAGGTGCGGCCGACCGCGGTGCTGGTCGACGCCGACGACCTCGACGCCGCGCTGTTGGAGGAGCTGTTCGGGCCGATCGCGGTCCTCGTGCGGTACGCCCCCGAGCAGCTGACCGGCCTGCTCGACCGGCTGCCCGGCTCGCTCGTCGCCACCGTGCACGGGGGCGCCGCCGACGACCCCGAACGCGACCGCGCCGTCGCGGCCCTGCGCGGCCGCACCGGACGGCTGCTCTTCGACGGCTATCCCACCGGCGTCGCTGTCGCGTGGGCCCAGCAGCACGGCGGGCCGTGGCCCGCCACCGACACCCAGCACACCTCCGTGGGTGCCACCGCGATCCGCCGGTTCCTGCGCCCGATCGCCTGGCAGAACGCGCCCGAGGCGTCGCTGCCACCGGAACTGCGGGACGGGCCCTCCCCCGTTCCCCGCCGCGTCGACGGGATCGCGGTTCCGGCCACCCCGTGACGCCCACCGCACCACCCGCGCGCCGGTCGCGCCGCCGCAGCACGAGCCCGAAGACGGGCGCTGAGAGGAGATCCACCGTGAGCACGCTGATCGACAAGGTCGAGGTCGTCCAGTTCGACGTCGACACCCCCGGCTACACCCGCACCTTCGACGTCGACGCCCGCGCCGGTTCCTGGTACCACCAGCCCGGCGTGGTCGGGAAGCGCGGCGTGCTGCTGGTCCGGGTGCACACCACCGACGGGCACGTCGGCGAGTACGCCAACCACGCCGTGAACGGGTCAGCCCAGCAGGCCGCCGACGTCGCCCGGGTCGCCATCGGGCGGCCGTGGCACGCCCGCGAGCGCATCCTGCGGGCCGGGCGCAGGCTGTCCCGGCCCGCGCACTCCTACGGGCTGTGCTTCCTGGACAACGCGCTGTGGGACCTGGCGGGCAAGGTGTACGGCGCCTCGCTGACCGAACTGCTCGGCGGCGGGCGGGAACGCATCCGCGCCTACGCCTCCAGCGTCAACGGCGACCGCGTCGGCAGCCTCTCCGACAAGGAATCGGTGGTGGCGTTCTTCGCCGAGCTGCGCGAACTCGGCTGGACCGGCTTCAAGATGCACAGCTGGCACGAGGGCGACAAGTGGGAGGAGGCCGAGAACGTCGCGCACCTGCGCGAGCACCTGGGCGAGCGGACCGAGCTGATGCTCGACCCGGCGTGCGTGTTCGACTCGCTCTCCGACGCCATCTTCGTCGGAAAGGCCTGCCAGGACGCGGGATTCCGCTGGTACGAGGACCCGATGCGGCCGCTGGGCATCGGCGCGTTCGCGCACCGCAAGCTCCGCGAGGCGCTGGACATCCCGATCCTGCAGACCGAGCACGTCGCCGGGCCCGAGGCGAAGGCCGACTTCCTGCTCGCGGGCGGCACCGACCTGCTGCGCGTCGACTCGCACTTCGACCTCGGCATCACCGGATGCCTGAAGACCATCAAGTTCGCCGAATCCCTCGGCGTCAACGTGGAGGTGCACGGGCCCAGCCCGATCCACCGGCACCTGGTCGCGTCCATGCAGGCCACCTCGATGTACGAGGTCGCGAACGTGTCGCCGCAGCTGGCCGACCCGTCCCCGGAGATCTACACCTGCGGCTACACCGACGCGTACACCTCCATCGGCGCGGACGGCACGCTGCCCGTCCCGACCGGACCCGGCATCGGCGTCAGCTACGACGCGGACCTGATCGCGAGGCGCACCACCGCCAGCGTCACCGTCACCGACCAGGCCTGAGCCGCCCGTCCCCGACGAACCTCCCCAGGTGGACGGCCCAGCGGGCCGCCGGGACGGGGCCGATGGGCCGTCCACCTCCGGGGACCTCGGCGCGACCGCGCGCCCCTCCTCCCCCGTACGAAGGCAGGTGCAACGATGCACTCCTCCCCACACGCCAGCGAGCAGGAACCGGCGACGCCGGTCCTGGACGGAGCGCTGCGCAAGGCGTTCCGCAGGCTCGTCCCGCTCGTGATGATCATGTTCGTCGCGAACTACATCGACCGGGTCAACATCGGGTTCGCGAAGGACGCGCTCGAAGCGGACTCCGGCATCGGCGCCGCGGCGTTCGGCCTCGGCGCGGGCCTGTTCTTCCTCACCTACGCCGTGTTCGAGGTGCCCAGCAACATCCTGCTGGAGCGGTTCGGCGCGAAGCTCTGGCTGACCCGCATCATGGTCAGCTGGGGCCTGGTCTCGGCCGCGATGATGTTCGCGCACAACGAGTGGATCTTCTACGCGCTCCGGTTGCTGCTCGGCGCCGCCGAAGCCGGGTTCTTCGCCGGTGTCCTCTACTACTTCACCCAGTGGTTCCCGAACGCCGTGCGCGGCCGGGCCAACGCCGCGCTGTACTCCGCCTCCACCATCGCCGCCGTGATCGCCGGTCCGCTGTCCGGGGCGCTGCTGAGCATGGACGACATCGGCGGCTTGCACGGCTGGCAGTGGTTGTTCCTCATCGAAGGGCTCGCGGCCGTCCTCATCGGACTCGTCGCCTGGCGGTTCCTGGAGGCGAAGCCCGCCGACGCGGCGTGGCTCAGCGACGCGGAGAAGACCGCGCTGATCGAGCGGCTCGCCGAGGAGGAGCGCGTCAAGTCCGGCGGCGCGCCGGAACCGTCCCGGTGGACCATGCTGCGCGACCCGCAGATGCTGCTGTTCTGCCTGGTGTACTTCGCCGCGCAGCTGGCGCAGTACTCGGTCACCTTCTGGCTGCCGAGCTTCGTGCGCCGCATCGGCGGGCTCGGCGAGATCACCATCGGGCTCGTCGCGGTGCTGCCGTTCGCGGCCGCGTTCGTCGCGATCCTGGTGGCCGGCCGGATCTCCGACCGCACCGGGGCGCGGCGCACCGTACTCGGTTCCGGGTTCGTGCTCGCCGCCGTCGGGCTCGCCGTGGCCGGATTCGCGCACCCGCTGCTCGCGGTGGTGATGCTGATCGTGGCCACCGTCGGGTTCAAGGTCGCCGCGTCCTCCTTCTTCGTCATCCCGCAGCAGTACCTGGTGGGTGCGCTCACCGCGCCGGGCCTCGCGCTGATCAACTCGATCGGCAACCTGGGCGGGTTCGTGGCGCCGACCCTGATGGGCCAAGTCCAGGAGCGCACCGGCAGCGTCTCCGGCGGCCTGTACGTGGTGGCCGCGACCTGCGTCGTCGCGCTCGGCGCGTGCGCCCTGCTGAAGTCCACCGCCCGCCGCCGCACCGCGGAGCCCACCGCGGTCTGAGAGCGCCGCCGCGCGGCGCGGAATCTCGGTCACTCGTTCCGGCAATTCCGCCACTCGAAACGCGTCGCGGCTGTTCCCGGCGGAACTCCCCTCGCTTCGACGAGATTCCGCCATCCGACACCGGAATCACCACCGTGCGGCGGAGAGCACACCTCAGGAAGACGACGACGTCCCGTGGAGGTCCCATGTCCGACCCGACCGAACCGGCGGTGCTCGCACCGACGTCGCCCAGCCGCCGGTGGCTCGACCTGGTCCGGACCGTCGGGCCCGGCCTGGTCGTCGCCCTCACCTGGGTCGGCGCCGGTGACCTCGTGGAGAACGCGACCGCGGGCGGCAACTACGGCTACGCCCTGCTGTGGGTGGTGCCGCTGTCGCTGGTGTTCCGGTTCTTCCTCGTCTCCACCATCGCGCGGTACCCGCTGTTCAACGCGCACGGCGACACCAGCATCATCCGCGGCCTGGTGCGGCTGAGTCCGCTGCTCGGGTGGGTGTTCGGCGCGGCGCTGCTGTTCTACTGCTACATCAGCATGGCGTTCATGCTCAGCGGTGTCGGCACCGCGCTGACCGCGCTGACCGGTGGCGCGGTCGACCGGTTCTGGGGCGCGGCGCTGGGTGCGGTCACCGTCGCGGTGCTCGTCGGCCGCGGCGCGTACTCGCTGCTGGAAGGCGTGTTCAAGGTGCTGCTGGCGGCGCTGGGCGCCTCGTTCGTCGTCGCGGTGGCGCTCGTCGGCGTCGACTGGTCCGCGCTGGCCGGCGGGCTGGTCGGGTTCCGGTTACCGCCGGACTTCGGCGTGTTCAACTCGGGTCTGCTGCTGCTGAGCCTGGTGATGTCCAGCGTCGGTTCGCTGGCGAACCTGATCTACCCGCAGGTGATGGAGGAGAAGGGCTGGACCACCCCGGGGCACCGCCGCAAGCAGCAGCTGGACCTGCTGTTCGGCACGGTCGCGGTCGCGTTCCTGGGGCTGTGCATGTGGATCGTCGGTGCCGAGGTGCTGCACGGCGGCCCACCCGCCGAGACCGATCGGGACATCGCGGGCGCGCTGGGCGGGGCCATCGGGTCGATCGGCACGTACATCTTCTACTTCGGGCTGCTGGCCGCGACCTGGACGACCTCGGCCGGGGTGCTGTTCAGCATCAGCAAGCTGGCCGTGCAGTCCTTCCGCGCGTCCCGGCTCGCCGCCCGCGGCGACTTAGATTCCACTGTGGACGGACGAGGGAGGCTGTACCGCGGGTTCGTGCTGGTCGGGCTGAGCGCGGTGGTGTGGTCGCTGCCGTGGGCGCCCGGGTTCACCGCGCTCACCGTGGCGCTGGTGTCGTTCCAGGCGCCGATGCTGGTGCTCACCGTCGTCGCGCTGCTGGTGATCCTCAACCGCAGCAGCATGATGGGCGATCGCCGGAACCGCTGGTGGGAGAACGCGATCCTCGCCGTCCTGCTGTGCTTCACGTTGTTCGCCTGCTACCACAGGCTCGCCGACGCCGTCGCCATCGTCGCGGGCTGACACCTCCGCCACCGCACCGAGATCGGGAGGCAGCACCATGCGCTACCCGCACGCCGACCTGACCGAGTTCACCACGGCGCTGCTGCGGCACGTCGGGGCGGACGCGGCGCAGGCCGCCGCGATGACCGAGCGGCTGCTCGACGCCGACCTGCTCGGGCACCGGACGCACGGCCTGTGGTTCCTCAGCAACTACCTGGAGCGGATCAGCGGCGGGCACATCCGCACCTCCGGGGAGATCGAGGTGGTGCACCGGGAACCGGGCGCGGCGGCCTGGCGCGCGCACCGGCTGCCCGGGGCGTGGGTGCTGGGCGAGGCGACCGCGCTGCTGCTCGACGACGTCCGCGAGCGCGCCACCTCGACGATCACCATCGCGGACTGCTCGCACATCGGCTGCCTGCAGAGCTACCTGCTGCCGTTCACCGAACGCGGGCTGCTGGTGCAGCTCACCGCCACCAACCCCGGAGTCGCCTCGGTCGCCGCTCCCGGCGGCACCAACCCCGTGATCACCACCAATCCGATCGCGATGGGCATCCCCACCCGCGGCGCGCCGGTGCTGATCGACCAGTGCACCTCGGTCGGCAGCAACGCCCTGTTCGACGACTACGCGGCCCGCGGGGAACGGTTGCCCGGCGAGTGGTTGCTCGACGCGGCGGGCGTGCCGACCGATGATCCGGCGGTGCTCACCGGCGAGCCGAGGGGCACCATCCAGTCACTGGGCCAGGCCGAGTTCGGTTACAAGGGCTTCGGGTTCGGGCTCATGTCGGAGGCGTTGTCGCTGGCCCTGACCGGCTACGGCAGGCGATCCCGCCCGAACCGGTTCGGGCAGGGCGTGTTCCTGCAGGTCATCGACCCCGCCAAGTTCGCGGGCAGCACCGAGTTCCTCGACGAGGTCGACCACCTCGTCAGCACCGTCCGCGCCGACCCGGGCCGCGACGGCAGGCCACCGCGCCTGCCCGGTGAGCGGGCGCTGGCCTCCCGCGCCGACCAGCTCCGCGACGGCGTCGAACTCCACCCCGACGCCCTCACCCGCCTCGCACCGTGGGCACGGCGAGCCGGGGTTCCGCTGCCGCGGGGATGAACATCTCACGGTGGAGTCCCGGGTCCGCCTCGCGTGGTGCAATGCGGGGACGGTCTCCGCCCGGAGGTCGTCGCCGATTCCGAGGACCAGCGAAGTTTCATGTCGTCACGCGCCGAACGTTCCGTCCTGAGCGATCCCGCCATGCCGCACCTGCTGCTGGTGGTGTTCTGCTGCTTCGCCGGGTTCGCCCTGCTGGTGCCGGTGTCGCCGGTGTGGGCGCTGCGCGGCGGGGCGGACGAGTTCGGATCCGGGCTGGTCACCGCGGTGCTGATGGCGGCGACGGTGCTCTCCCAGCTCTGCGTCCGGGCGGTGCTGCGGCGGATCGGCTGGACGTGGACGCTCGCCCTCGGTGCGCTGCTGCTCGGGCTGCCCGCCCCGCTGCAGGCGTTGAGCGATCAGCTGCCCGCGGTGCTGGGCACCACCGCGCTGCGCGGGCTCGGGTTCGGCATCCTCACCGTCTGCGGGTCCACGGCCGTGGCCGTGCTGGCCCCGCGCGGGAAGCAGGGTGCGGCGATCGGGTTGTACGGGCTGGCGATCGCCGTTCCGCAGGTGCTGCTCACGCCGGCCGCTCCCTGGCTGGTCAGCGCGATCGGCCTGCCCGCGGTCCTCGCCTGCGGTGCGCTGCCCGTGCTGGCGCTGCCGTGGACGCGCGGGCTGGGGCGTGCGGTCGCGGCGCGCGTCGACGAACCCGCCCGGTCCGGTGAGCGCGACGAGCCCGCGACCGCGGTGCTGCGGCGCATCGCGCTCCCGCTGGTCCTGCTGCTGCTGGTCACCTCCAGCGGCGGTGCCGTGCTCACCTTCGCCCCGCAGTTCACCCCGACGCCCGCGCTGGCCACCGCCGCCCTGCTCGCCACCACCGCGACCGCCGCGGTCGCGCGCTGGGGCTGCGGGATGCTCGTGGACCGGTTCCCGCCGCGCCCGATCAACTTCGCGCTGGCGGTGAGCGGGTCCGTCGGGCTGCTGCTGATCACGCTGGCCGTCGGGCCCGCCCCCGGCACCACCACCCTGCTCGCCGGGATGCTGCTGCTCGGCGTCGCCTACGGCGGGTTGCAGAGCATCACCCTGGTGCAGGCGTTCGACCGGGCCGGGACGGCGAACCGGCACACGACGTCGGTGGCGTGGAACATCGGCTTCGACTCGGGGACGGGGCTCGGTTCGCTGCTGCTCGGCGTCGCCGCGGGCGCCGCCACCTTCGCCACCGGCTTCGCGGGCCTGTCCGCGGCCCTGGCCGCCGCAGCCCTCGCGGTACTGCTCTTCGGAGGCCGGACCCCGCGCTCCCCTGCCGAGGCCGTGGACGCGCCGCAGCAGGGCCCGGGTGCGGACGAACGGCGCGGCCACGACCTCCAGCGGTGAACCGGACGATCAGGAGCAGGCATGTTCAGGGTGTTGTACGCGCGCGAGGACGGCGGTGCCGGGCGGGTGTTCGCGGATTCGCTGCCGGATCGGCGGACGGCCGACCACGTCGCGGTGCAGCTGTTCGCCGAAGGCCTCGTCGCCGCCTCCTGGGTGGAGGACCAGCGCGACGCGATCGGCAAGGATCTCCCGCACTGGTGAAGCGTCACCGCCGCGTCGAGTCGCGCACGATGAGGTCGAGGGGCAGCCGGTCGGGGCTCGGGAGGTCGGCATCGGTGGTCATCCGCTCGGCGAGCAGGTCGACGAGCCGGTTCGCCGCGGCCGTCACGTCGATGCGCAGCCCGGTGATCGAGGGCGTGGACAGTTCCGCCACCGGCCCGTCGGTGGCGGTGGCGATCATGAGCCGGCCCGGGACGTCGACGCCGAGGTCCTGCGCAGCGGCGAGCGCTCCGGCGGCGAACACGCTCGACGAGGTGACGATCGCGTCCGGCGGGTCCGGGCGGGCGAGCAGGTCCGCCGTGATCGCGGTCGCCGACAGCGGACCCTCGGAGTTGTCGGCGACCCGCTGGACCGGGGCCTGTCCGCGCCGGGTGACCGCCGCCGAGTACGTCCACAGCAGCGACCGGCGGTAGGCGTTGTCCGTCTGCCCGACCAGGACCGCGGTGCTGCGCGCCCCGCCCGCGACGAGGTGTTCCAGGAGCCGCCCCACCGCCAACCGGTAGTCCGCACCCAGCCACCAGCGGAACGTCCCGGCACCCGGGTCCGGATCGAGGGACACGGTGGGGACGCCGCGCCGGGTCAGCGCTCGCAGCGCCTCGTCCCGCGCGTCCGGGTACAGCACCACGCACCCGTCGAGCCGCGGCACCTGCCCGAGCACGTCGGCGGCGCCGCGCGCGGTGAACACCGACCAGCCGCGGTTCAAGCAGGACACCGCGACGGCGCCCGCCAGGTTGGAGAAGGTGGCGGTGCCGAACGCGAAACCGGTCACCGCCTCGGAAGGCCGGATGACGATGCCGACGGCCGGAACCCCGTGCCCCGGCCGGAAACCGAGCTCCGCGGCGGCCTCCAGCACCTTCCGCCGGGTGGCCTTCGCGACCGGCCGCCGTCCCGTGTAGACCTGGGACGCGGTGGACACCGACACCCCGGCGCGCCGGGCCACTTCGGACAGGGTGGGTCCGCCGGTGCTCATCCGCTCCCCCTATCCTTCGTCGATCCGCTCCGCGGTCCGGAACGCGGTCTCGTCCAGCCCGAGCGAGCAGGCGACGAGGACCAGCATGGCGAACGAACCGTAGACCGCCACCGACATCGGGTCGTGGCCGGTGAGCACCAGCAGCCCGGTCGCGATGAACGACGCGGTCCCGCCGCCGAGCGCCGCGCCGAGCTGGTAGGACACCGACATCCCGCTGTAGCGCATCCGCGCCGGGAACTGCTCGCCGAGGAACGCGGGGATCGGCCCCTGCGTGATGCCGGTGAGCAACCCGGTCACCGCGAACGCGACCACCGCGAGCACCACGTCCAGCGCGCCCACCATCGGGAAGTACGCGAACAGGAACAGGCTCGTCGACACCCCGCCGAGCACCATCGTCGGCCGCCGCCCGATGCGGTCGGACAGCAGCGCGAACGCCGGCGCGGAACCGAACAGCACCGCGCTGTAGGCGAGCTGGCCGAGCAGCGATTCGGTGGCCCCGTAGCCGAGCCCGGTCAGGTAGGACAGGAAGAACGTGAAGCCGATGTAGGCGATCGTGTTGTACCCGTAGCTCACCCCGAGCCCGAGCAGCACCGCCCGCGGCCGGTGCCGCACCGCTTCGACCAGCGGCACCTCCGCCGGTTCGTCGTCGCCGCCCTCCGCGGGCATGCCGAGCCGGGCGATCAGCCCGATGAGCAGCAGCGTGCCCCCGAGCAGGAACGGGATCCGCCACGCGAAGCCGGTCAGGTCCCCGTCGAACCCGATGCTGACGAGCGCGAACACCCCCGTGCCGAGCAGCGTGCCGAGGCCGATGCCGGTGCTGGTGAAGCTGCCCCAAAGCCCGCGCCGGTTCGCCGGGGCGTTCTCCATCCCGAACAGCGCGGCCCCGCCCCACTCGCCGCCGGCCGCGAAGCCCTGCACGAGCCGGAGCGCGACGAGCAGCGCGGGGGCCAGCGGGCCCACCTGCTCGTAGGTCGGCAGCAGACCGACGCCGAGGGTGGCGAGCCCCATCGTGACCAGCGTCAGCACCAGCATCTTCCGCCTGCCGACGCGGTCCCCGAAGTGGCCGATCACCACGCCGCCGAGCGGGCGGGCGAAGAACCCGGTGCCGAACGCGGCGAAGGCGTACAGGGTGCCCAGCAGCGGGTCCTGCGCGGGGAAGAAGACGTGGTTGAACACGAGGCCCGCGGCGAGCCCGTAGATGAGGAAGTCGTAGTACTCCAGCGCGGTCCCCAGCCCCGCGACGAAGAACGCCTTCACCCCCGAGACGGGCGCGGTGGGGCGCTCCACTTCGATGTCCATGTTCCGTCCCGCGCTCAGTCGTTGTGGTGGAGGGTGGCGATCGCCGACGCGGGCAGGCCCGCCGCGTCGAACCCGGCGATGTTCGGGCGGGCGAAGTCCATCGCGAACGGCTCGTTGGACGCGGGCACCGGGACCGGGTCGAACGCGGCGAGGTCGGCACCGAGGCCGGTGAGGGCTTCGTCGACGAGCAGTTCCCGCCCGCTGGCTTCGATGCGGGGCGCGGCGAGCGCCTCGGCCGGTGCCAGCCCGCCGTCGACCAGGCCGAGGACGAGCTGCACGACGGCGCTGATGATCCGGCGTCCGCCGGACGCGCCGAGCGCCGCCACCGCCTCGCCGCCCCTGCTGATCAGCGCGGGCCCCATGTTCGCCAGCGGCCGGGCGCCGGGGCTGATGCTGTTGGCCGCGCCGGGAGCCGCGTTGAACCAGGCCATCGCCGAGTCGAACAGCAGCCCGGTCCGCGGGCACAGCACGCCGCTGCCGAAGTGGTTCGCCGCCGTGTGCGTGATCGCGACGGCACCGCCCGCCGCGTCCACGGCGGAGATGTGCGTGGTCCCGCTCCCCGGGGTGGTGCCGCCGCCGGGCCGCCAGATCGGGGCGTCGCCGCTGCCCGGGTCGAACGGCCACGGGTCGTGCGCGGCGCGGGACGCGAAGGTGAGCCACGGCGCCCCGTCGCGCCATCCCGGGACGTCCTCGCCGCGGCGGACCCGCTCGGCGAGGTCGGCGACGTAGCCCGGGTCGAGCGTTCCGCCGAGCGGCACCGGGACGACCCGCGGGTCGCCGAACCAGTGGTAGCGGTCGGCGAAGGCGTGCCGCAGCACCAGCGCCAGTTCCCGCAGCCGCTCGGGCCCCGCGGTGGGCGGGGCCGGATCGGGGTGCAGCGCCTGCCAGATCGCCAACGCCTGCAGCTCGGTCCACCCGCCGCCGGGCGCGGTGGGGACGGCCACGTCCACGTCGCGGTAGCGCAGCACCAGCGGCCGCCGGATCTCCGGGGCCGCGTCCCGCAGGTCCGCGGCGGAGAGCAGCCCGCCTCGTTCGGCGGAGGTGTCCACGAGCTGCCGGGCGACCTCGCCGTCGACGAGCGCGGCCGGGCCGAGCGCCGCGACCCGCTCCAGCAACTCCCCCAGCACCGGCTGGGTGACCCGCGGCCGGGGGCCGAAGGTGACGCCGTAGGCGGTGGCCGTCCGGGCACCGATCGGGAGCAGCCGGTCGTCGAGGAAGGTGCGGCGAGCCTGCTCGTCCGCGCGGAGCCGGTCCACGTCGGCCAGCGCGCCGCCGATGAACCAGGTGTCGGCGGGGAACCCCTCGTGCGCCGCCCGCACCGCGGGTGCGCACACGGCGTCCCTGCTCAGCACGCCGAACCGCTGCTGCGCCACCAGCAGGCCCAGCAGGGTCCGCGGCACCCCGGACGCGAGCGGGCCGTCGAAGTTCGCGTTGCCCGCCACCGGTGCCAGGCCGAGGACGGGCGCGGCCGCCGCGTCCGGGTCGAGCTCGAACAAGGTGCTGGGCGCGCGCAGCGGCGCCTTCGGCCCGAACTCCACCGACCAGGCGTCGCCGGACGGTGGCTGGTGCAGCAGGAATCCGCAGCCGCCGAGGGTCGTCTCGGTCGGTTCGACGACCCCCGCGACGAGAGCGGCCGCCACCGCGGCGTCGACGGCGTTGCCGCCCTGCTCCAGCACGTCCAGCCCGGCCGCGCAGCTGGATTCGTGAGCGGCGACGACGGTGCCTCCCGCGGCGGCGCGGGTGGACGTCGACTGACGGGCGGGGTGGTGCGAACGCATCGGCACTGCTCCTTCCCGGCCGGTCCTCGTGCGGGACGACCACCGCGAAGCTAGGTCCGCCCACCACCGCGCTCAACGTTCTTTGCGACTTTTGCGCCCCGGTGCGGGCGGGTGCTCGGGGTCCTCGCGCGGCAGCACGTCCCGCCCCGCGCGGACGGGTGTTCAGGCCGAGGTGGTGCTCCGCGGCACCGCACCACCGCGTCCGCCCGCGCTACCGCCGTCCTCGGGTCGGGCGCCCGCGCGGGTCAGGACGGTGACGAACCCGCCGGCCAGCAGCGCGAGCGCGGCAATGGCGAGGACGGACGGCGCCACGGCCTGCGTGCCCCACCGGCCGATCACGGCTCCGAGCCCGGTCGGGGCGAGCGCCATGCCGATCATCGAGGCCGCGATCACCGCGGCGAACCTGCCGCCGTGCGCGTGCCCGGACGCCGCCAGCCAGGTCAGGCCGTTCGGGAAGATCGGGCCGATGCAGAACCCGGCGAGCAGGTAGGCCCAGGCCGTGGCCGGTCCGTGCAGGGCGACCGCCGCCGCGGCCACCATCCCCGCGCAGCTCGCCACGACCAGCGCCGGCAGCGGGACCCGGCGGCTCAGCGACGCGGCGGCGAAGCGCCCACCGACCATGGCGAGCCAGAACCCGGAGGTCGCCAGCGACGCCGCCGCGGCGCCGTACCCCTGCTCGGCGAGGACGGTCGGCTCCCAGCTGCCGATGCCGGACTGGACGCCGAAGTGGGTCACGTAGAGCACGAGGAACCCCAGCACGATCGCCGTCCCCGCCAGCCGCCGCGGTGCCGCGTCGCCCGCGGTCCGCGCGGTCAGCTCCAGCGGGGTCGGTGCCGCCGAGATCCCGCGGACGGTGGCGAGCCCGACGAGCGCGAGCGAGCCGATGCCCGCGAACACGACCCGGTAGTGCTCCGCGCCGATCGCGGCGATCGCCGCGGGCGCCAGGGCCGTGCCGAGGCCGAAGCAGGCGTGCGCGACGTTGACCAGCGCCGGTCCGCGGCTGCCCGCGCCCACGATCAGCAGCTGGGTGATCAGCACGTCGCACCCGCCGAGCCCGAGCCCGGCGACGGCGGCGCTCGCGAGGATCAGCGGCCACGACGGGGCCAGCGCGATCGCGACCGATCCGACGGCCACCAGCAGCGCCGAGGCGCCGACCGCGGCGGTGTTCCCCCTGCGCCGCAACAAGGCCTGGCTGAGCAGGATGCCCGCGACGGCGCCGATCGACTGCGCGGCGAGCCCGCCGGCGGCGGTGGCCCCGTCGATCCCCTGCTCGGCCCGGAAAGCGGGGATCGCCGGCCCGTGCGCGGCGGTCAGCGCGCCGATCGCCGTCATGGCGAACAGGCAGCCCACCACGGCACCGCGCCGGAACAAGGACGTCGTTTCGACCACAGCTCCTCCAGACGAGAAAAGGGCAACCCTTTCAGCGCGCTACGCTAAAGGGCAACCCCATCTCGGCGAACGCCGGGGGTCGACGGCCCGGACCTGGAGGTGCGCGCGATGACCGCGGACGGCGAGCCGCCCAAGAGGTCCGCCCTGGTGAGCCGGTTGATCGGCAACCTGCAGCACAACATCGCCGACGGCCGGTGGCCGGTGGGATCGCGCATCCCGAAGGAGGTCGAGCTCGCGGCCGAGCACGGCGTCAGCCGGATCACCCTCCGCCAGGCGGTGCAGGCGCTCGTCCACGTCGGGGTGCTGGAGACCGTGCAGGGCAGCGGCACGTTCGTCCGCGCCACCACCGAGCTCGACGCCGTGCTGCGCCGCTTCCTCGGCGGCGAGGACCTCGCCACCGTGCTGGAGGTGCGGCTGGCCATCGAAGGCGAGGCGACCGCGCTGGCCGCGACGCGCGCCGACGAGCACGACCTGGCGCGGCTGGACGGCATCCTCGGCGAATCGCGGGACGCGCTGGCGCGGGCCGACGCGGAAGCCCTGACCGAGCTGTCCACCCGCTTCCACCGGGCCGTCGTCGACGCGGCGCGCAACCCGATCCTGACCCACTTCTACCGCGCGATCCGCGACGGTGCGGAACGGTCCGTCCGGGACACCACGCCGCCCGCCGAGTTCGCGAGCTTCGTCGACCAGCACGCGGCGATCACCGACGCCATCCGGGCGGGCGAGCGGGACCGCGCCCAGCGGCTGGCGCGGGAGCACCTGCTGCCGCTGCTCGGCTGATCCGCGGCTACGGTTCCAGCACGATCTTGATCGCGTCGTCCTGCTTCTTCTGGAACAGCTCGTAGGCGTGCGGGGCGTCCTCCAGCGGCAGGTCGTGGGTCGCCAGGTCGTGCACGCCGAGCGGATCGGTCTCGTCGCCGACCAGCGGCATCAGGTCGTCGATCCACCGCTTCACGTGCGCCTGCCCCATCTTCACCGCCACGCCCTTGTCGAACAGCGTCAGCATCGGCACCGGATCGGCCATGCCGCCGTAGACGCCGCTGAGCGAGATCGTGCCCGCGCGGCGCACCGCGTCCATGCACTGGTGCAGGACGGCGAGGCGGTCCACCCCGGCCTTCTCCATCATCGGCCCGCCGATCCCGCTCGGCAGCGCACTGGCGATCTTCTGCGCGAGTTCCCCGACCGGGGAGCCGTGCGCCTCCATCCCGACGGCGTCGATCACCGAGTCGGTGCCGCGCCCGTCGGTCAGCTCCCGGATGCGGTCCGCCGGTGAGTCCACTTCGGACACGTCGATGGTCTCGATCCCGCGGCGCCGCGCCATGTCCAGCCGTTCCGGGACCAGGTCGACGCCGATCGGGCGGAACCCGCGGTGCGCGGCGATGCGGCAGCACAGCTGGCCGATCGGGCCGAGCCCGAACACCGCGACGCTGCCCTCCGGCGGGACGTCGGCGTACTCGACGGCCTGCCACGCGGTCGGCAGCACGTCCGAGAGGTACAGGAACTGCACGTCCGGCGGTCCCTCGGGCACCTTGATCGGGCCGAACTGCGCCTGCGGCACCCGCATCAGCTCGGCCTGCCCGCCGGGAACGCTGCCGTAGAGCTCGCTGTAGCCGAACAGCGGCGCACCGGTGCCCTGGTCGCGGACCTGGGTGGTCTCGCACTGCGCGTACCAGCCGCGCGAGCACATCCAGCAGTGCCCGCAGGAGATGTTGAACGGCACCACCACCCGGTCTCCGGGCCGGATGTGGTCCACCGCCGAGCCGACCTCCTCCACGACGCCCATCGGCTCGTGGCCGAGGACGTCGCCGGGGGTCATGAACGGGGTGAGCACTTCGTAGAGGTGCAGGTCCGAGCCGCAGATCGCGGTGCTGGTGATGCGCACGACCGCGTCGGTCGGCTCCTCCAGCCGCGGGTCGGGAACGTCCCGCACCTCGACCTGCCGGGGTCCTTGCCAGGTCAACGCCTTCACACGACCACCTCCGCGCGCCGGGGACGACGCCCCTCGCCTACCCGGCGGCGGCCGCGGTCAATCAGCGCGCCCGGGCCCGTCACGATGCCCGGCCGACCAGGCGCCCGGGCCGACAGCACGCCCGGGCGGTCAGGGCTCCCCGGCTCGTCGGCACGCCCGGGCCGCGCCGGCCCGCCGCCGCGGATCGGCGGCGGCGGAACGGGCACGGCTCAGGTGCGCTCTTCGACGGGCGGCAGGGGCGCCAGGAGCATCGTCGAGGTGTCCAGGCGCTCGTTCTCGTCCTGGCCCTCGACCAGTTCGCGGGCCTCCGCGCCGCTGGCCACGACCGGGACCGAGCCCAGCAGCGGGCGCGCCGCGGACTCCCGCATGAACAGCACCGCGACGAGCGCGATGGCGGAGAAGAACATCACGTAGAACGCGGGCGCGTAGGTGTTGCCGGTCAGCTCCACCAGCAGCTGCGAGACCAGCGGCACGGTGCCGCCGAACAGCGAGGTCGCCGTGTTCTGGGTGAACCCGACGGCGCAGTACCGCGACGCTGTCGGGTACAGCTCGGCCATCACGGCCGCGTTCATGCACAGGAACAGCGTCGACGGGATCATCACGAGCCCCAGCGCGACGTACAACGCCCACGGCTCCCCGACCCGCATCAGCGCGAAGGCGGGCAGCAGCAGCACGAGGTTCCCGACGGCCGCCATCACATACACCGGCCGCCGCCCCAGCTTGTCCGACATCCGCCCGAACACCGGCAGCAGCACGGCTTGCAGCAGCAGGATGGCGACGGTGGCGATCGCCGTGTGCGTGGTGGCGATGCCGACCTCGACTTCGAGGTAGGTGGGCATGTAGCTGGTCAGCGTGTACGAGGACGCGCCGTCCGCGCCGATCAGCGCGAGGCCGACCACGACCTGCGGCCAGTAGAACTTGAACACCCCGGGCAGCTTGTGCCGCGTGAACAGCGGGTTGGCCGCCTGCTCCGCCGTCTTCGCCTGGGCGGCCTCGAAGCTGGGCGACTCCTCGATGCGGCTGCGCAGCAGCAGCGCGACGGCGCCGAGGACGAACGCCAGCAGGAACGGGATCCGCCAGCCCCCGTTGACCATGGCGTCCTGGCCCCAGAAGTGGGTGGTGATGCCGGATGTCGCGGCGACCACGCCGGCGCCCGCGGCGAAGCCGAGCTGCGAACCGCTGTTGAGCAGCGAGGTCCAGAAGCCGCGGGTCCGGTCCGGGGAGAACTCCGCGACGTAGGTCAGCGCACCGGAGTACTCGCCACCGGTGGAGAAGCCTTGCGCGATGCGCAGCAGGTAGAGCAGCACCACGGCCCAGGCGCCGATCTGCTCCGTGCCCGGCAGCAGGCCGATCAGCGTGGTGGCCACCGCCATCAGCGCGATGGTGAAGAACATGACCTTGCGGCGGCCGATCCGGTCCCCGAGCGGCCCGAGGATCATCCCGCCGAGCGGTCGCACCAGGAACGACACGGCGAACCCGAGCAGCGTCACCAGCAGCCCGAGCCGTTCGTCCATGCCCGCGGTGAACACCTGGGTCAGGGTGACGGCGAGGTAGCCGTAGACCCCGATGTCGTACCACTCGATGAAGTTGCCCACGCCGGCGCCGAGCTGCGCGCGGATGAGCGCGGGTCTGTCGACGACGATGCAGTCCTCTTCGCGGATCCTGCGCGCGCCCGAGGACGGGCGGCCACTCCTGGGTTCGGACAACGTTGTCCCTCTCCGGCGGTCGGCGTGATTCGACGTGGCACGGCTCGGAAGCGCGATCGCGAGCGTCGGTGGGACGGCCGCGGCGGCGAGCCGTCCTCGAAGGACAACACCTCCACCTGTGTTCAGATTTCGAACGCAGCGACCGAAAACTTGGCAGAGTCGCGCGGGGTAGTCAACCCTTTCGGCGGTCGACGGTGCACATCGGAGGGAGAACCCCGGGGAAATCGCCGCGGCAGCCGACGATGCTTTCCTCGCGGGTGCAGGTGAAGTACGAAAACCGTTGCGGCGCGCGCACATTCCTGCCGCGAAGCACGCCGCGCCGACCATCCGCCACGCCCCGGCCGTCGGCCATTGAACCAGGTGGCGGTACCGCGCACGGCAGATTTCCGGGACGGGTGCGGGAATTCCCCCACCGGCGAGTACGATGGTGCCCGATTCCTCCCCAGCAGAGCGATTTCTTCCCCTCCGCACCGGCGACCCGACCGGCCCCGCCCGCGGCGCCGCGGCGTTCTCCCGTTCGGACGGCGTTCCGGGCCGTGGCGGAGCCACCGGCGCGTCCGGTCCCGCGGCGAGGAGAACGCCGAGGTTTCACCGCCCGACCTCGCATCGGCGGAGCCGGGCGGGCGGTCAGCGAGCGTGGTTGTGCATGACGTGCTTGGTGCGGGAGTAGTCCTCCAGCGCGTAGAGCGACAGGTCGCGGCCGTACCCGGATCCCTTGAACCCGCCCCACGGAACCTCGTTGGCCAACGCCAGGTGCGAGTTCACCCAGACCGTGCCCGCGTCCAGGCGCGCGGGAACGTCGTGCGAGCGCCGCGCGTTCTCCGTCCACACCGACGCGGCCAGCCCGTAGGGCACGTCGTTGGCGCGCCGGATCGCCTCGTCCTCGTCGCGGAACGTCTCGACCGTGACGACGGGACCGAAGACCTCTTCCCGGGCGATCTCGGCACCTTCGGGCACGTCGACGAGCACGGTCGGCGGCACGAAGTAGCCCGGCCCGTCCAGCGCCGCACCGCCGAGCGCGGCGCGCGCCCCGTCCCGCTGCGCGCGCTCCAGGTAGCCGCGCACCCGGTCGAAGTGCGCCTTGGACACCAGCGGGCCCAGTTCCGCACCGTCCACCGCCGGCTCACCGGTGACGAGCGTCGCGGCCTCGCGCACGAGGTGCTCGGCGAGCTCCGCCGCCACCGATTCGTGCACCAGCACGCGGCACGCGGCACCGCATTCCTGCCCGGAGTTCCAGAACGACGCGGTGCGCAGCGTTTCCGCGACGGCGGCCAGGTCGGCGTCCTCGAACACCACCACCGGCGCCTTGCCGCCGAGTTCCAGGTGCACCCGCTTGAGGTCCTCGGCGGCGGCGCGGGCCACGGCGCGGCCGCTGGGCACCGATCCGGTCAGCGCCACCAGGTCCACGTCCGGGTGCGACGAGAGCCGCGCGCCGACCACGTCGCCGCGACCGGTGACGATGTTGAGCACCCCGGGCGGTAGCAGGTCCGCCACCAGTTCGGCGAACTTCACCGTCGTCACGGGTGTGATCTCGGAGGGCTTGAGCACGCAGGTGTTGCCCGCGGCCAGGATCGGCGCGACCTTCCAGGCCGCCATCATCAGCGGGTAGTTCCACGGCGTCACCACGCCCACCACGCCGACCGGTTCGCGCAGCACCAGCGACAGGTGGTCGTCGAGGTACTCCCCCGCCGACATCGAGGTGGTGGAGCGCACCGCTCCCGCCATGAACCGGAACGTGTCGACGGTGCCCGCGATGTCGTCGTGGGCGACCGCGAGCGGTTTGCCCGTGTTCGCGGATTCCAGCCGTGCCAGCAGATCGCCGTTGGCCTCGACCCGGCCGGCGATGGCGTGCAGCACGTCGGAACGATCCTTCGGAACCCGCCGCGCCCAGGAGCCGCGCGCCGCGACGGCTTCGGCGACGGCCCGGTCCACGTCCTCGGTGGTGCCGTCCGGGGTGTGGCAGAGGACCTGTTCGGTGCAGGGATCGATGACGTCGAGCAGTCGCGTCGAGGTGGAATCCGCGTAGCCGCCCGCGATGAAGTGGCGCGCCGGGGGCAGTTCGGCCGCCGCGGCGAGCGGGCGCGCGTCGGTGGACCGGCGGACCGCCGCGGGCTCCGGTGCGCCACCTCCGGCCGGTGCGCCGCCGCCGGCCGGGGTCTCGCCGCGCGCCGCAGCGGCCTGCGCGGTGACGCGCCGCGCGGTGTCCGGCGGCAGGTCCAGCAGCGGGCTGCGCGGGCTGCCGACCCGCAGGCCCGCCGCGTTCAGCACGGCCTTCACGGCGGGGATGAACGGCACCGTCATCAGCGAGTCCATCAGCGGGTGCAGCCGCGCCCATTCGGCGCGGGCGCGGTCGAGCTCCCCCGCCCGCAGCGCGCGGTGCACGGAGACGAGTTCGGCGGGCACGAGGTTCGCGCTGCCCGCCACCACACCGGCGGCGCCCTCGGTGAGCGCGGCGAGGATCAGCGTGTCCCAGCCGCCGAAGGTGGTGATCACGTCCCCGTGGTGGTGGACGAACTGCCGCAGCCGGGACATGTCAGCGTTGGTGTCCTTGATGTAGCGGATGTTGTCGACCTCGCGGGCCAGCCGTCCGACGACCTCCGGGGACAGGTCGACGCCGGTGATCGCGGGCAGGTTGTAGAGCATCACGGGGATGTCGACGGAGGCGGCGACGGTGCGCAGGTACTGCTCGGTCTCCGCTTCGGTGAGCGGTTCGTAGTACGGGGTCACCAGCATCACGACGGAGGCCCCGCACCGCTGGGCGTGCTGCGAGAGCCGGATGGCCTGCTCGGTGCTGACGGCGCCGGTCTGGGCGACGACGGGCACCCGCCCGGCGGCCCGCTCGACGACGGTCTCCACCACCAGGCGGCGCTCGTCCTCGTCGAGCGCGGCGAACTCGCCGGTGGAGCCGCAGGCGACGAGGCCGTCGACCCCGCCGTCGATGCTGCGGTCGACCACGCGGCCCAGCGCGGCCACGTCGACTTCGCCGCCGGAGGTGAACGGGGTCGGCAGGGCGGTGAGAACTCCACTCAGTTGCGGCGACATTCCGGAACCCTTCCTGTTGCGTGCGTTCGTTCCCCGGCTCGCCTCCCCGGGCGGCCGGTTGCGCGTGGACCGGTCCTTCAGCAGGAGGCGACCGGGTCGCCGAAGCGGCCGTCCGCGGGTTCGACGCCGAGCCCGGGGCCTTGCGGCACCGCGATGTGGCCCGCGTCGATCCGGACGCCGTGCTCGTCGTCGTAGTGCCCGTCGATGCCGTCGGCGGCGATCCACACGCCGTCCAGCAGTTCCGGGCGGGTGGTCGCGCCGACGTGGGCGCAGGCGGCGGCGATGATGTCGCCGCCCCACGAGTCGTCGCAGGTGTGCGGGAGGTTCCGCGCCGCGCAGACGTCGCGCACCGCGCGCATCGGGTGCAGCCCGCCGACCCGGGTGATCTTCACGCCGAAACCGTCGACCAGGCCGGTTCCCGCGGCGCCGACCACCACGTCCAGCCCGGTGCTGCTCTCGTCCACGTACAGCGGGTGGGCGAGCAGCGGGCGGATCGTGCGGAGTTCGTCGAGGGTGTCGCAGGGCTGTTCCAGCACGAACGGGACGTCCGCGCACTCCCGGCTCAGCCGCAGCGCGTCCCGGGTGCCGAGGCTGCGGTTGCCGTCGACGGCGAGCCGCACGCCGGTTCCGCGCAGCACCTCCCCGACCTTGCGGACGGCGGCCACGTCCTCGTCGACCGGCCTGCCCCCGATCTTGACCTGCAACCGCGGGTAGCCTTCGGCGCGCTTCTCCGCGGCGAGGCGGGCGGTGTCGTCCGGCGGCCCGACGCCGAGCGCGGCGTAGGACGGCACCCGATCGACGAGCGCGCCGCCGAGCAGGTCGGACACGCTGACGCCGAGGTGCTTGCCGAGCAGGTCGTGCGCGGCGATGTCGACGGCCGCCTTCGCGTAGCGGTGCCCGTGCAGCAGCCCGTCCATCCGCCGGTGCAGCGGGACCGGCAGCACGTCGGCGCCGAGCAGTCCCGATGCCATCTCGCGGAGCGCCGCGACCGCACCGGCCGCGTGGGCCTCGGCGTACAGCGGCCCGACGGGGCAGGTCTCGCCCCAGCCGACCAGCCCGTTGTCGGCGACCAGCCGGACCAGCGTGCTGGTCAGGAACCGGACTTCGGAGTGGCCCATCTTGTAGGCACCGCCGCGGACCGGAAGTCCGTGCTGGTGGACGTGGATTTCCGCGATCTTCACCGTGTTCCTCCGAACGTGCGCGCGGGTTCGCCCGCGGACTTCGTGCCGAATTCCCCCGTGTGCCGGGGAGATCACCGGCGACCGCCCGAGGTTCCGCTCCCGCGGGCCCGCCGGGAGCGGGATCAGGCGTGCAGCAGGTGTCCCATGCGGGCGCGCTTGGTGGCGAGGTAGCCGGCGTTGTGCGGGTTCTCCGATGCTTCGAGGGGAATCCGCTCGGCGACGGTGATGCCGTGGTCGGCGAGGGCCCGGACCTTGTCGGGGTTGTTCGTCATCAGCCGCACCGAGCCCGCGCCGAGGTCGTGCAGGATGCGCGCGGCGTCGGCGTGGTCGCGGCCGTCGACGGGCAGCCCGAGCTCCACGTTCGCTTCGACGGTGTCCAGCCCGCGGTGCTGCTGGAGCTCGCAGGCCCGCAGCTTGCGCCCGAGCCCGATGCCGCGTCCTTCGTGGCCGCGCAGGTAGATCAGCGCGCCGCGGCCCTCCTCGGCGATGGCGCTCATCGCCATCCGGAACTGGCTGCCGCAGTCGCAGCGCAGCGATCCGGCGAGGTCGCCGGTGAGGCATTCGCTGTGCAGCCGCACCAGCGGCGCTCCCGCGTCGAACGGGTCGCCCATCGTCAGCGCGAGGTGCTCGACGTCGCCCGCACCGCGGTAGGTGGTGGCCTGGAAGGTGCCGAGCTCGGTGGGGAGCTCGGCCCGCCCGGTCCGCGCGATCGCCGGACCTGAGGTGCGCGCGTGCTCGACGAGCTGGGCGATCGTCACCATCGGGATGCCGTGCCGCGCCGCGAAGTCGTCGAGCGCGGGGCGGCGCATCATGTCGCGCCGGTCGGGGGTCACGATCTCGCAGAGCAGCGCGGCGCCGCTCGCCCCGGCCAGGCGGCACAGCTCCACGCCGGCTTCGGTGTGCCCGGCGCGTTCCCGCACGCCGCCCGCCTTGGCCCGCAGCGGCAGCACGTGCCCGGGGCGGGCGAGGTCCTGCGGCGCGGTCCGCGGATCGGCGAGGGCGCGGATGGTGGCGGCGCGGTCCCCCGCGCTGATGCCGGTGCCGGTCCCGTGCTTGAGGTCGACGCTGACGAGGAACGCGGTGCCGTGGCTCTCGGTGTTGGCGGTGACCATCAGGTCGAGGCCGAGGTCGCGGGACCGCTCCTCGTCGACGGCGACGCACAGGAATCCGGAGGTGTGCTCCAGGAAGAAGGCGACGTCGTCGGTGGTCGCGTGCTCGGCGGCCATGATCAGATCGCCTTCGTCCTCGCGGTCCTCGTCGTCGACGACGAGGACCATGCCGCCGCGGGCGAGTGCGGTGCGGGCTTCGGCGAGCTCGGACATCGGTTCTCCTCGGCACGGGATGGTTCGTCGGTCCGGCTGCGATCGCCGTCCTTCCGCCGGGACTCGACACCGGGGAGATGCGTTCACATAGTGACCGTTACGTTCAATCCAGAGTGGCAGTGACCTCCGTCGCCGTCAAGCACCCCACCCGAACTCGATTCGGCCTCCCCAACCGAAGTCCCGCGGAATTCGCCCGCATCGACCCTTGACGAGCAGCCCGCCTCGCCGCACAATGAGCCCGGTTCGTTCATATTCTGAACATGCCAGATCAGCTAGCGCCGCACTCGCGATCGCACGCCGCCGGGGTGCGTCGGATGAGCACCAGCCCCACCGCGCGGCCACCGGCAGCAGCACGACCCCGTGCCGAACAGGACGACGCGGCTCCCGCGCGGGGGGCCCCCCCCCCGGGGGGGGGGGGCCCCCCGGGGGGTGCCGGGGGCGGCCCCCCCCCCCCCCCGCGGCCCCCGCCCCCGGGGGGGCCGCGCGCCGCGCCCGGCGCGGCGCTGGCGCG
>NZ_JAIUKC010000048.1:0-49502 GCF_020177435.1 Saccharopolyspora sp. 7B
CCGCCCCCCCCCCCCCCCGCCCCCCCCCGGGGGGCCCCCCCCCCGGGGGGGGGGCCCCGACGCCGGTTCGATCACGGTTCCGGGAACGCCGCCGCGCACCGGTCGACATCGGCCACGTGCGCGGCGATCCGCGCCGGATCGTCGAAGGACGCGCGGAATCCGTTCCGGGCGAGCTCGGCCAGCGCGGCGCGGCCCAGCCCGAGGTGGGCGCGCACCGCCTCGTAGTTGTCGTTGAGGTAGCCGCCGAAGTACGGCGGGTCGTCCGAGTTGACGGTGACCAGCACCCCGGCCTCGACCAGGGCGCGCAGCGGGTGCGCCGCCATCGAGGGCACCACGCGCAACGCGACGTTCGACAACGGGCAGACGGTCAGCGGCACCGCCGCATCGCGCAGCCGCGCCACCAGCTCCGGGTCGTCGATGGCGGCGACGCCGTGGTCGATGCGGTCCGGCCTGCACACGTCGAGGGCTTCGCGCACGTACTCGGCGGGCCCGTCCTCGCCCGCGTGGATCGTGGTGCGGTAGCCGCGGGCGCGGGCGGTCGCGTAGTAGTCGGCGAACTTGGCCGGCGGGTTGCCGCGCTCGGCCGCGCCGAGCCCGACACCCAGCACCCGCTCGCCCCAGGGCCGGATCAGGTCCAGGACTTCCAGCGCGGCGCCCTGCGTGCGGTGCCGCTGGCTGGTGACGAGCAGCGCGCCGTCGATGCCGCACTCGGCCCGGGCGTCGTCGATCGCGGCCAGCACCGGGTCCAGCTGGTCGGCGATCGGCACGCCGGCGTCGAGGAAGGTCTGCACGCCGAGGAACATCTCGGCGCGGCGCACCCCGTCGGCGTCGGCGCGGGCCAGGTAGGCGTGCGCGAGGTCGTAGAAGTCCTGGCCGGTGCGCAGCACCGACGCCGCCCGGAACAGCAGGGCGAGGAAGTGCTCCAGGCCGGTGAACTCGTAGGCGGCGCGCACCTGCTCGACGTCCGGCCAGGGCAGGTCGACGCCGTTGCGGGCGGCGAGCGCGAACAGCAGCTCCGGTTCCAGCGTCCCTTCCAGGTGGACGTGCAGCTCGGCCTTGGGCAGCGCCGGGATGAACGGGTCCGTCATGGCACGACTCCTCAAAAGTGAACTGAACGATTCACTTCTAGTCGTACCCTATCCGAGCAGCCCGCCGATGGCGCGGACGTGCGCCGCGTCCACCCGGGACCGCGGCTCACCGCAGATCAGCTGCAGCTGCAACCCGCGCCACAGCGCGACCACCGCGACCGCGGTCGCCTCCGGATCCGCGACCTCCGGCGCGTCCCGCAACGCCTCGGCGACCACCGCGGTCCACCGGTCGCGGACCTCCGCGAGGAACCCGGCGTACTTGTCGGGCAGGTCGACGGCCATGCCGACGCGCGCGAAGAACAACCGCAGGTGCGGCAGCCGCTCGGGGTCGGCGAGGTGCCCCCAGGCGGCCGCGAGCCGATCCGCGGTCCCGCCCGGCCCGCGCAGCAGCTCCGCGAGCCGGTCGAGCAGCACCGTGCCGCCGAGGATCTCGTCGATCGCCGCGCCGAGCAGCTCGTCCAGCGAACCGAAGTGGTAGAGCAGCATGCGGTTGTTCGAGCCGATCCCCCGCGCCAGCTCGCTCAACGACAACCCGATCACCCCGCGCGCCAGGACGAACTCGCGCGTCAGGCCCAGCAACCGCGCCCGCTCACCAGAACCACTCGCCACCGCCGGATCGTAACCACGCCCGCCCGGGTCGCCGGGAACTCACCGCCGGCCCGACGAACTCACGGCCGGGCGGAGCCGTCCGCGGTACCGCCCCGCGCCGCCCCGCGGTCCGGCCGGGGTCAGCCGCCCCAGCTCGCGATCGGAGCGCCGAGCACCTCCCGGTCGACCTCGATGCCGAGACCGGGTGCGGTTCCGGGCAGCACTCTCCCGCCGATGATCCGGGCGCCCGAGTCCGCCGTGCGCCGGGTGACCATGTCCGCGCAGTTGAGCACGCAGCGCAGCAGCCTCGGCGGCACGGTGGCGCCCAGATGCAGGATCGTGGCGAACGCGATGTCCGAACCCACGGTGTCCTGCACGCTCGCGGTGAGCCCGGCCGCGCGGCAGAGGTCCCGGTGGCGCCGGCTCGGGGTCAGGCCACCCGCCTTGGAGATCTTCAGCCCGATCCCGTCGGCGACGTCCGCCGCGACCAGGTGCGCGAGGTCCCCGTCGGCCTGGGCGAGTTCGTCGACGACGATCGGGACCGGGCACCGGCGGCGCAGCGACGCCGTCTCCCGCCACGTCGCGCAGGGCGCTTCCAAGGTGAAGTCCAGGCCTTCCGGGAGCAGCCGGATCATCCGCAGCGCCGTCTCCGGCAGCAGCCCGCAGTTCGCGTCCACCACGAAGTACTCGCCGGCGCGCCGATCGGCCAGGCAGGCGGCGATGCGTTCGGCGTCCAGCGCGGGCCCGCCTTCGCCGTCCAGCGCGCCGATCTTGATCGAGTGGCCGCGGTAGCCGCGCGCCCGGTGGTCGGCGACCCGCCGCCGCATCTCCTCCGGTTCCCCCGCGTGGATCGAGGAGATCATCGGCATCGGGACGTCCCACGAGCCGCCGAGCAGTGCGCACACCGGCAGGCCGACCGACTTTCCGAACGCGTCCCAGCACGCCACGTCCAGCGGCGTCTTCGCGTGCGGGTGCCCGACGAGCACGTCGTCCATGACGTCGCCGATCCGGTCCACCGCCCGCGGGTCGCGTCCCAGCAGCGCGGGCGCCAGCTCGGCGACGCCCGCGCGGACACCCGCGGCGTGCGCGGCGACGTAGGTGGAGCCGAACGGGGTGCTCTCACCCCAGCCCTCGGTTCCGTCGTCGCACGTGATCCGCACGATCGAGGCGTCGAAGGACTCGTAGGTCCGCCCGCCGGAGAGGGCGTAGACACCGCCCGAGTACGGCAGGTCCACCTGGTAGAGGTCGATCTTCGCTATCCGCATCTGGCACCTTCCTCGTGAGCGTCCGGGCCGGGCTCGTCAGGCGGGTGGCAGGAGCACCAGCTTCCCGACGTGGTCCTTCGCGGCGAAGTCCCGCTGCGCGCGGGCGATCTCCGCCAGCGGGTAGGTGCGGGCGACGACCGGCCGCACCTCGCCGCGCTCGACGTAGCCGACGAGGTTCGCGAAGACCTCGTCCTCCTGGAACGTGCAGCCGAGCACCGCGAGGTCCTTGAGGTACACCGTGCGCAGGTCGACCTCGGTGTGCGGGCCGCCGATCGCCCCGGAGATCGCGCAGCGCCCGCCGGGGCGCAGCACCTCCGGCAGCGACGGGAAAGCGGGTCCGCCGACCAGGTCGAGCACCACGTCGACCGAGGACGTGCCGAGCGCCTCGACGAGGTCCGCACCGCGGTCGACGACCTCGTCGGCGCCCTGGGCCCGGACCGCGTCGGCCTTCACCGCCCCGCACACCGCGATCACCTCGGCCCCGCGCCGCTTCGCCAGCTGCACGGCGGCGAGGCCCACTCCGCCGGACGCGCCGGTGACGAGCACCCGTTCCGCACCGACCGCGGCCCGGTGCAGCATGTTCTCCGCGGTCGAGTAGGCGCACGGCACCGCGGCCAGCTCCGCGTCGCTCCAGTCGCTGCGCACCGCGTAGGTGTCCCGATCGGGCGCGACGGTGAACTGCGCGAACCCGCCGTCGCACTCGCTGCCCAACGTCCAGCACTCGAACGGCCGGAAGCCGACCGGGCTGCGCAGCAGGTTCCGCACCAGCACCGCTGCCCGATCCGGTCGCGGGAGACGCCCGCGCCGACGTCGGCGACGTGGCCGCAGACGTCCGCGCCCTGGATGCGCGGGAAGCGGAGCGCGGCACCCGACCAGGCGGCGTCCGCGCCGTCGAGCCCGGCGACGCCCGCCGCCGCACCGGCACCGGTCGCGGCGGCCACGGACTTCGAGTACCAGCCGATCCGGGTGTTGACGTCCGTGTTGTTCACGCCCGCCGCGGCCACCCGGATCAGCACCTCGCCCGGGCCGGGCCGGGGCACCGGGACGTCGGTGCGGTACTCCAGCACGTCCACCCCGCCGTGGCCGGTCAGGTGCACTGCGGTCATCGTCGTCGGCAGCACGATCCACTCCTCCTCAGGTGGTCCGAACGGGAGCGGGCACGTCCCCTGCACCCGCTCCCGCCGCGAACCGGTGCGCTCCCGTTCCGTGCGGCCCTTCCCCGCGCTCGCACCGGTCGTCGTGGCGCAGGTTCAGCCCGCGCCCTCCCCGGAACGGGGGACGCCCAGCGGGTTCGCCGCCTGCAGCAGCGGTGGCAGCAGGGAGTCGGGGGCGTTCTGGAAGGTGACCGGGCGCAGGAACCGGTCGATCGCCGCGGTGCCCACCGAGGTGTGCGACGGGGCGGTCGTCGCCGGGTACGGGCCGCCGTGCTGCTGCGCGGCCGTCACCGCCACCCCGGTCGGCCACTGGTCGAACACGACCCGCCCGGCGCGGTCCGCGACGAGCTCGACGATGGGGAGCAGCCGGTCCCGTTCGGCGGGCCCGGGATCGCCGGAGGTCTGGACGGTGGCGGTGAGGCTTCCGTCGATCGCGGCCAGCACCTGCCGCAGCTCCTCGTCGGAGGCGTACTCGGCGATCACGGCGGTCGGCCCGAACGTCTCCTCCAGCAGCGCCCCGTCGAGCAGGGTCGACGCGGAACCGGCGTGCACGAGCGCGGGCGCGAACGCGGGCACCCCGGACTCGGTGCGCTGCTCCGCACCACGCACCAACACCTCGACCCCGTCGAGCGCGGCGACCTCGTCGAGCCGCGCCCGGTAGCCGTCCGCGATCTTCGTGGTGAGCATCCGGGCCGCCGGGACCTCCGCGGCCAGCTCGGCGATGCGGGCGGGGAGCCCGGAACCCGCCGGCACCAGCAGGATTCCCGGCTTGGTGCAGAACTGCCCGGCGCCGAGCGTGAACGAGGAGGTGAAGCCGCGGGCGATGTCCGCGCCGCGCTCGCGCTCCGCCTCCTCGGTGACGACGACGGGGTTGATGCTGCCGAGCTCGCCGAAGAACGGGATGGGGTTCGGCCGGGCCGCGGCGACGTCGAACAGCGCGCGGCCGCCCGCCACGGATCCGGTGAACGCGGCCGCCTTGATCCGCGGGTCCTCCAGGGCGTGCCGGCCGTCCTCGATCCCGGTGATCAGCGCGAAGGTGCCGTCCGGCGCGCCCGCCGACCGGAGCGCGTCGCGCACGACCTCCGCGGTGCGCAGCGAGGTCTCCGGGTGCCCGGGGTGCGCCTTGAGCACGACCGGGCAGCCCGCGGCGAGCGCGGAAGCGGTGTCCCCACCGGCCACCGAGAACGCGAACGGGAAGTTGCTCGCGGCGAACACCAGCACCGGCCCGATCGGCAGCAGCACCCGCCGCAGGTCCGGGCGGTGCCCGAGCGCGAAGTCCGGGTCCTCGTGGTCGAACCGGATCCGCAGGTAGGAGCCGTCCCGCAGCAGGTCGGCGAACATCCGAAGCTGCACCGTGGTGCGGGTGACCTCGCCGGTGAGCCGCCCCTCCGGCAGGCCCGACTCCGCGACCGCCACGGGCACCAGCGACCCGGCCGCGGCATCGAGCGCGTCGGCGACGGCGGTGAGCGCGTCCGCGCGCTCGGCAGGGGTGCGCCGCGCCCAGGCGGAGGCCGCGGCAGCGGCGGCCGCGAGCGTGCGGTCGAGGTCCTGCTCGACCGCGCCGCGGACCGGGGTGTCCATCGTGCTCACTGGGAGGTCGTCCTCTCGTTCGGGGAAGGCGTGCGCGGGCGCCGCGGGACGGGCGCGGGCGTCGGGGCGGCGCCGGCTCGCGCGGATCGCCGCGGTGCGCCGGACCGCGGGGCTCGGGCCGCTCCCGGAACCTCCGGCACCGCGGTGGTGCGCTCGGACGGCTGTCACATCGGTGACGTGCACTAGGTGGATGATTAGTTCACATTGTGATCACTAAGCGGCCAGTCTGGACGTCACCGACTCGGAGTGTCAATACTCCGCCAGGGCCCCGATTCCGCCGTCCCCGCTGGACCGCGCGCAGCGGAGCGCGACACCAGCATGCCGCGCAGAACTCGCCATGTGAACGGGACGACCGGTATCCGGACGTTCTGCGCCAACGCTCCGCCCAGGTGACGGCACCCCGGAAGAGCCCACGCCTCCCGACACCCCGGCACGCGGCCCGCGCCCGGCGAGACCGCGGAGGACCACACCGCGTCCCCATTCTTCGCAGTTCGACGGAATCACGCGGTCGGCCAATTCCGCGCGACCCGATACCACACTCCGAAAAAGCAGCCCCTCCGGTCTCCGAAAACGCCGAGAACGGTCTCTCCCGCGGCGCGGCAGGAATGCTGAATCCGCCCCCGAAGAACACCGTGCCGAGTCACGATCGGAGCGCGGCAGTCGGCTCACCGAACGGAGAATCCACCCTCTGAGTACCAGTACTAGCTGGTCAAACCTGCCAACGAACGCAACCCTTGCCACCGCAACGACAATTTTTCGTACACCTCCCCGCCACATCCGAATACTGATGAGATAACACGAATTCAGCCGGACGATCTCAACGAATCGCACGCTAGATCCACTCCGCCGGGCGATCCCGCGCACCGATTCACCTGAGCTAGCCTCCGAACTCCACAGCGCGCGATGCCGAGTTGCACAAGCGCGACATCACCGGTTCCGGAGGAGGTCGACGGTGCCCATCGACGAATTCCCCTTTCCCTCGGCGGTCTGCGGCCCGCTCGACGCGTTCGGCGCCGACCGATGAGCGGCCCCGGGCGAGGATCCGTCGACGCCCGCGCCCACGTCGGCGGGCGGCCCAGCATCGGCGGCGTGATAGCGGGCTTCGCGCTCATAGTGGCCCTGGGTGCGGCGGTCGCCGCGTTGGGAGCCGCGCTGCCGTTCCTGCGCGAGCGGTACGACATCGGCGTCGCCGCCAGCGGGTTCGCGATCGTCGCGTTCAACGTCGGCGCGCTGTTCTCCACCCTCGGATGCGGCCTGGCCGATCGGCGGCTCCCGCCCAGACCCACCGTGCTCGGCCTGCTGGTGCTGTTCGCCGGCGGGCTGGGCGGGGCCGGCGTGGCACCGAGCTGGGCGCTGTTCGTCACCGCGATCATCATCGCCGGGTTCGGCTACGGCGGGATCGCGCTCTACCTCAACACCACGTTCGCGAGCGCGTTCGGCAAGCACAACGTGCTGATGATCAACCTCTTGCAGGCGGCGTTCGGCATCGGCGCGATCATCGGTCCGCTCGCGACGGCGGCCACCGCGGCGGTCGACGTGCGGTGGACGCTGGTGGCGATCGCCGTGGTCACGGCGTGCTGCTGGGCGGCGGCCGGGTGCTGCGCGGCGCGGCGGCGCGAACCCGGGACCGGCTCCGGCGCCGGGTGGAGCTCGATCCGGACCGTGCTGGCGGTCTCGGCACCGTTCGTGATCGTCGGGGTCTGCTACAACGGGCTGGAGACCGCGGTCGGCGCGTGGGCGAGCACGCACCTCACCTGGTCCGGGATGGACCCGGACGCGGCGGCGCGGTCCACGGCGCTGTTCTGGGCGGGGCTGACCGCGGGGCGGGTGATCATCCCGCTGGCGGCGAAGAACCTGCACCCGGCCCTGCTGATCCGCACCTCGCTCGCGGTGTCCGTCGCGATGTTCTCGCTCGCGGCTTCCGGTTCGGCGCCGGTGCTGTGCTACGCGGCGGCCGGGTTCGCGCTGGGTCCGGTGCTGCCCACGACGCTGGCCTGGCTGGGTACCGTCACCCACCGCGCGCAGCTGGCCAACTCGATCCTGCTGACCGGGTGCATGGCCGCGAACGTCACGCACCCGTGGCTGGTCGGGGCCTCCGCGGACCCGGCGGCGCCCTGGTCGATCCCGGCGGTGCTGACCGGGTTCGCCGCGCTCGCGCTGTTCGCGTCGCTGGCCACGACGGCGTTCCGGTCCCGCCGGAGGTCCCGCGACCAGGTGGATCAGCACGTGACGACGAGCTCGTGACGATCAGTCCGAAGTGGACTTCCGCGTGCGCTCGTAGTGCCGCCGGGCCTTCATCCGGTTGCCACAGGTGGCCATCGAGCACCAGCGGGCCCTGTTCGCCTTGCTCCGGTCGAGCAGGAACAGCCGGCACTCGTCGTTGCCGCAGGGCCGCAACCGCCCGGGCAGGTTCTCCGCGACCCAGGCCCACGCCAGCACGGCCCGAGCCGGGAGCAGCACGTCGTCAGCGGCGGCGAGCTCCCAGCTCAGGCCGTCGTCGTCGAGCACCGGACGCCGGTGGACCCCGTCGAGCGCTCCGGCGAGCGCGGAGGGCGGTCGCCGGCCGAGCGCGACGTCGGTGAGCCCGTCCCGAACTTGCCGCAGCAGCCGCAGCTCTCCGGCGCCGCCGGTGCCGCCGTGCGCGGCGGCCCACGCCCGGCCGGCGTCGTCGGTGGCGAGCTCGTCCCGTTCGGTTCCGTCGAGCACCGGCCTGCTGTTGAGCAGCGCCAGCAGCAGTTCCACGTCGTCGACCATCACACCAACCTAACCGCATCGTCACCTGTTGACAGGTTAGCAGGACGCGCTCTAGCGTTCCGCACCTAACCAATAAAAACCAACTGATGGGGTTACGATGCCTGCTGTGCACCACCGGACCGCGACCATCGACGGTCACGAGGTCTTCTACCGCGAAGCCGGCTCCCGCGAGCACCCGACCGTGCTGCTGCTGCACGGCTACCCGACCAGCTCGCACATGTTCCGCGGGCTCATCCCGGCGCTCGCCGACCGCTACCACGTCCTCGCCCCCGACCACCTCGGCTTCGGGCGGTCCGACGCGCCGCCCGCCGACGAGTTCGACTACGGCTTCGACGCGCTCACCACGATCACCGAGCAGCTGCTCGACCGGTTGGACGTGCGGGAGTGCGCCGTCCTCGTGCAGGACTACGGCGCCCCGGTCGGCTGGCGGCTCGCGCTGCGCCGCCCCGAGCGGATCACCGCGATCATCAGCCAGAACGGCAACGCCTACGAAGCCGGTTTCGTCCCCGAGTTCTGGGCGCCGATCTGGGACTACGCCGCCGATCCCGCGCCGGAGAACGAGCAGGCCGTGCGCGGCGCCCTCGGCATCGAGGCGATCCGGTGGCAGTACCTGCACGGCGTCCCGGACCCCAGCCTGGTCAGCCCGGACACCTGGCACCACGACCACGCCCTCCTCTCGCGGCCCGGCAACGACGCGGTGCAGCTGCGGCTGTTCCGCGACTACCCGAGCAACGTGGCGCTCTACCCGCGGGTGCACGAGTACTTCCGGGACAGCCGGGTGCCGCTGCTCGCGGTGTGGGGCGGCAACGACGAGATCTTCGGGCCGGACGGCGCCCGCGCCTTCGCCGAGGACCTGCCCGACGCCGAGATCCACCTGCTCGACGCGGGGCACTTCGCCCTCGAAAGCCACCTCGACACCGCCACCGACCTCATCCGCGACTTCCTCGGCCGGAACCTGCCGCAGAACGACCGGTGACGAGCTCGGCCACGAACGACGCCGGCCGGAGCGACCGGCCACGCCCGACGTGTTGCGCCGGTCAGCGATCGTCCCGGGTGAGCGGGCGATCCCTTCCGTTTTCGGCCTCGTGCGCCCGGAACCTCCCCTTCTCCGTGATCCCGCACGTCGTACCGCACGCCGCCCCGCCACCTCGGTGACCGAGCAGCCGCCGAGCGGGCCACGCAGCCGGTCGGTGGCAGCCGGTCGGTGGCAGCCGGTCGGTGCGGGTTCGGCCGTCGATCGGATTCGCCCTCGGAGGCGATCGCCACGCCTGGAAATGCGGTGCGCTTCGCGGGAAGGTGCGGTGGTGGCCGTACTGGAGTTCCCGAATCCCCCGCTCACCGACGGCACCGTGGCGTTGCGGCCGTGGCGCACGGCCGATGTGCCGCAACGATTCGCCGCCTTCTCCGATCCGCTGTGCCTGCGCTACTCCTGGCCGCACCCGGAACCGTTCACCGCGGAGCACCTGCGGGACCGGGCGGCCGCGGACGAACAGGCGCGGCTCCGCGGGGAGAGGCTGGCGTTCGCCGTGGTCGATCCGCACGATCTCGGCACGGTCCTCGGTGGCGCTGCGCTCTACGACGTGGACCTGGCGCAGCTGCGCGCCCGGATCGGGTACTGGCTCGGTGCGGACTCGCGCGGGCGCGGTGCGGCCACGGGGACCGTTCGCCTGCTGGCGGCGTGGGGCTTCCACGACCTCGGCCTCGCCCGCCTGGAGCTGACCTGCGAGCCGACCAACTCCTCGTCCCGGCGGGTCGCCGAACGGTGCGGATTCACGTTCGAAGGGGTGCTGCGCTCGCACCAGCGGTTCCGGCGCGGGCGGCGCGACACCGCCGTGTTCGGGTTGCTGCCGGGAGAATTGCGGTGATCGGTGTGGCGGTGTGATCCGCGGCGCGCTTCCAGGCTTTCGACGCTGGTCAGCGCGCCGCGGGTGGGTGCGGCGGTCCCGGTGCGCGGGACGGGGGTGGCGCGCGGCCGGGGCGACCCGCACGATCTGGCGGGCGATCAACGCCCCCGGGCGATCGAGATCTAGGAGATGTCATGCCGCTGGCCGATTTCCCCCGCTACCCGCTGCTGTTCGGGCCCAGTCCGATCCACCCGCTGGACCGGCTCACCACCCATCTGGGCGGGGCGCGGATCTGGGCGAAGCGGGAGGACTGCAACTCCGGGCTCGCCTACGGCGGCAACAAGACCCGCAAGCTGGAGTACATCGTCCCGGACGTGCTCGCCTCCGGCGCCGACACGCTGGTGTCCATCGGCGGCTACCAGTCCAACCACACCCGCCAGGTCGCCGCGGTGGCCGCGAAGCTCGGACTCGGGGCGCGGCTCGTGCAGGAGAAGTGGGTGGACTGGCCGGACGCGGTCAACGACAAGGTCGGCAACATCCTGCTGTCCCGGATCATGGGCGCCGATGTGCGGCTGGACCCCGCCGGGTTCGACATCGGCATCCGCGAGTCCTGGGAAGAGGCGATGGACGAGGTGCGGGCCGCGGGCGGCACCCCCTACGGCATCCCGGCCGGAGCGTCGGAGCACCGGCTCGGCGGGCTCGGTTTCGCGGGCTGGGCCGACGAGGTCGCGCAGCAGGAGGAGCAGCTCGGGGTCTTCTTCGACACCATCGTCGTCTGCACCGTCACCGGTTCCACCCACGCGGGCATGATCGCCGGGTTCGCCGGGCAGGACCGGCCGCGGCGCGTCATCGGCATCGACGCCTCCGCGACGCTGGACAAGACCCGCGCGCAGGTCGAGCGGATCGCGCGGCACACCGCCGAGCTGGTCGGCCTCGGCCGCGAACTGCGCGAGGACGAGATCACCGTGCTCGAAGGCTGGGCGGGTGATCGCTACGGCATCCCGGTGCGGTCGACGCTCGACGCGATCCGGCTCAGCGGCAGCCTCGAAGGCATGATCATCGACCCGGTGTACGAGGGGAAGTCCATGGCCGGGCTGATCGACCTGGTGCGCGACGGGGAGATCGGCCGCGACTCCAACGTCCTCTACGCCCACCTGGGCGGCCAGCCCGCGCTCAACGCCTACGCGGGCGCCTTCGCCTGACCGCGGGTGGACGAGCCCCGGCGAACGGGCCGTCACCCGGTGCGGATGCGCCGGGCGACGGTCGCCCCGGCGTTCTCCGCCCGTCGGACGCGGTGCCGGGGAGGTGCGCAGCGGACCGTCAGGGCCCGGCGGCGGTGGCCGCGTCGAGGAACCCGCGCACCAGGTCGTTCGGACGGCCCGGGTGCACGAGGTGCACCGCGCTCGGCGGGGCCCCGGTGAGCGGCACGAACCGCACCGCCGGGTGGTGGGTGCGGCGGCGCGCGACGTCCGGGACGACGCCGATGCCGCGATCCGCGGCGACCGATTCGAGCCATTCGTCGAAGTTCCCGGTCTCCACGACGCGTTCCGGCCCCCGCCCCACCGGGAACGACCACGGTCCGGTGGTGCCGCTGCGGACGTTGACGACCAGCGGCCAGGACGGGACCTCCGACCAGTCGAGCCCGCTGCTCGGCAGGGCGCTGCGCCGCGCGCACACCGCGACCCGCGCTTCGTCGTGCAGGTGCACGGCCCGCGACCCCGGCGGGGCGTCCCGGGGCGCACCGCGGACGACGGCGACGTCCACCGCTCCCCCGCCCAGCTCGCGCAGCGGATCATCGCAGCGCACCAGCTGGACCGAGGCGCCGGTGGCGCGTTCGAAGCGGGTCATCGCGCGCTGCGCCCACGGGTCCGGCAGCAGCCAGCTGAACCCGAGCCGGACCGTGCGGCCCGCGCGCACCGCCGCGACACCGCGCCCCAGCGCGGCCAGGACCTGCTCGGCGTGGCCGAGGAACTCCCGGCCCGCCGCGGTGGGCCCGACCTGCCCGGCGGAGCGGTCGACCAGCTCCACGCCGAGGACCTTCTCCAGCTGCGCGACGGTGCGGCTCAACGCGGGCTGGGTGATCAGCAGGTCCTCGGCGGCGCGGGAGAACGAGCCGCGCCGCACCACCGCGACGAACGCCCGCAGGTGCCGCAGCTCCACGTCCACCGCCTGCACCCCGCTCCACCTCGCGCCATGCCCGGCAGGCATGCAACCAGCCCGATCGGCATTTCACAAGGAGATCCCGGCCGCTTAGCGTCGAGCGCACCATGAACCTCGACACCTCCGAACGCACCGGTTCTCCCCTTCCCGTCGTCGTCGGCTCGGCAGCCGCGCTGGCCGCGGCGATGGGGGTCGGCCGGTTCGCCTTCACCCCGATCCTGCCGCTGATGCAGGCCCAGGCCGGCCTGTCCGCCGGGCTCGGCGCCTCGCTGGCCACGGTCAACTACGCCGGTTACCTCGCCGGTGCGCTGGTCGGGATCGCCGCGCCCGGCGTGGTGCGCTCGACGGCGGTGCTGCGCGGATCGCTGCTCGCGCTGGTGGCGAGCCTGGCGCTGATGCCGGTGCTGACCGGTGCCGCCGCGTGGTCGGCGCTGCGGCTGGTGGCGGGCGTCGCCAGCGCGCTGATCTTCATGATCGCGGTGAGCACGGCGCTGTCCCGGCTGAGCGGGCACGCGCAGCACTGGACCGGCTGGGTGTTCGGCGGCGTCGGCGGCGGGATCGCCGCGTCCGGGCTGCTGGTGCTGGCGCTGCGCACCGCGGGCGGCTGGCGGGAGGCGTGGTGGGCGTGCGCGCTGCTCGCGGCGCTGCTCAGCGCGTTCGCGTGGCGGCTGGTTCCCGGAACACGGCCGGGAGCGGTGGCGGCGGAGCCCGCCGTCCCGCGCGCGCACCGGTGGTTCGCGCCGCTGCTGGCCGGATACGCGCTGGAGGGCGTCGGGTACATCATCGCCGGGACGTTCCTGGTCGCGGCGATCGAGCGGACCGCGCCGGGCGCGCTCGGCAGCGGGGCCTGGGTGCTGGTCGGGCTCGCCGCGCTGCCCTCGTGCGCGGTGTGGGCCCGGTTGTCCCTGCGTTGGAGCAGGCCCGCGCTGCTGCTCACCGCGCTGCTGGTGCAGTCCGCCGGGATCGCGCTGCCCGCGCTGCTCGGCGGCGCCGTTCCCGCGCTGGTGTCGGCCGCGCTGTTCGGCGCGACGTTCATGGGGATCAGCAACCTCGCGCTCGCCGTCGGGCGGGACCTGGCGGTCCCGCGGGCGGTGGCGATGCTGACCGCCGGCTACAGCGCGGGCCAGATCCTCGGGCCGCTGCTGGCCGCGCCGCTGCTGAGCGGCGGCTACGACCGGGTGCTGCTGCTGGCCGGGGCGATCGTGCTGGCGGCGGCGGCCGCGGCCGCGGCGGTCCGCTTCCGCTACCCGCTCGCGTCCCCGCGCCCGGCGATCGCGCCCCGGTGAACGGCCCGTCGGCGGGGGCCGTCCACCCGGCCGCCTGCCTGCGAACCCGCCCGGTGAGTTCTTCCGCTGAGCCGCCGACCATCCGCCCAGCCCGACCACCAGCGGGTTCCGCCACCCCCGCACGAGCAGAAGTGGAGGGACGGGCGGTGAGCGATCAGGCGGCGGCGAGTTCGGCCTCCCGGCGGGTGAGCACCTTCGGACCGTCCTCGGTGATGGCGACGGTGTGCTCGGAGTGCGCGGTGCGGGAGCCGTCGGCGGAGCGGATCGTCCAGCCGTCCTCGTCGTAGATGATCTGGTCGGTGGTGCGCGCGAACCACGGCTCCAGCGCGAGGGTCAGCCCGGTGCGCAGCTTCAGCCCGCGCCCGGCGCGGCCCCGGTTGGCGACGTGCAGCTCCTCGTGCATGGTGCGGCCGATGCCGTGCCCGCCGAACTCGGTGTTGACCGGGTAGCCGTAGTCGCAGGCGACCGCGTAGATCGCCGCCGAGATGTCCCCGATGCGGTTGCCGGGGCGCGCGGCCTCGATCGCCGCCTCCAGCGCTTCCTCGGTGGCGCGGATGATCCGCTGGTCCTCCGCGGCGGGCGTGCCGACGATGACGGTGCGCGCCGAGTCCGCGGCCCAGCCGTCGATCTTGACCGCGAGGTCGGCGGTGAGCACGTCGCCGTCGCGCAGGGTGTAGTCGTGCGGTTTCCCGTGCAGCACCGCGTCGTTGACCGCCAGGCAGATGACGTTGCGGAACGGGCCCTTGCCGAAGGACGGCGCGTAGTCCCAGTAGCAGGATTCCGCGCCGCGCTTCTCGATCATGCCGCGCGCGTGGTGCTCCAGGTCCATCAGGTTGACGCCCACGTCGGCGATCCGGCCGATCTCGGAGAGCACTTCGGCCACGAAGCGGCCGGTCACGTGCATGCGTTCGATCTCCGCGGACGTCTTCAACTCGATCAAGGAAACCTCATCAGGGGTGGTCGGTATAGTTATACCGGAAACGCTAGCACTGGACGGTATAGTAATACCAACCCTATCCTGGTCGCATGGTCCGCCAACCGCTCACACCCCAGCAGATCGAAGCAGGCAGGCGCCTCGGGTCCCTGCTGCGCCAGGCGCGAGCCGACCGGGACCTGGTGGAGGTCGCGCAGGCGGCGGGCATCTCACCGGAGACGCTGCGCAAGATCGAGACCGGCAGGCTGCCCTCCCCCGGCTTCGGCACGATCATCTGCCTCGGCGAGGCCCTCGACCTGCCGGTGGAGGAACTGGCCGCCACCTGGCGCGGCGCCGACCAGCCCCTCGAAGCCGCCGGCTAGCCGGCCCGGCGCCCCGGAAGAGCGCCGTCCGGCCCCCCAACGGGACTACCCCAGCTCCAGGCGCACGTCGTAGTCGCGCAGCCAGCGATCCAGCTGGATCACGTTCTCCATGTCCCGGCGGCGGAAGTTCACGCTGTTCTCCCCCGGATCGCTCGCCAGCCGCTCCCGGGCGCGCCGCTCGTCCAGCAGCGGGCCGACCGGGGAGTCCGAGTCGTCGAGCAGATCGGCGAGTTCGCGGCGCACCGCCCGCTCGTACTCGGTGTCCTGGGTGGCCGGGTAGTGCGCCTTCTTCCGCCCGAAGATGGAGTCGGGCAGCAGGTCGCGGGTGGCGGCGCGCAGCAGGCCCTTCTCCTGTCCGCCCGCGATCTTGGCGGACCACGGGGCGTTGAACACGTACTCGACCAGCCGGTGGTCGCAGAACGGGACGCGGACCTCTACCCCGGCGGCCATGCTCATCCGGTCGACGCGGTCCAGCAGCAGACGGCCGAACCGGCTCAGGTTGAGGTAGGTGAGCTCGCGCATCCGCGCGTCGGCGGCCGGCTCCCCGTCCAGCCGCGGCACTTCGGCCAGGGCCTCGCGGTAGCGCTCGCGGCGGTAGCCGGGCAGGTCCAGCAGCTTCCACAACTCCGGGGACAGCAACGTGGTGTCCGCGGTGCCCTCCCCGGCGAAGGTGTGCTCGGCGTCGGCGAGCCACGGGAACGTGTCCGCGTCGCGCAGCGCTTCGTCGTGGAACCAGCGGTACCCGGCGAACAGCTCGTCGGCCGCCTCCCCGGACAGCACCACCGGCGTGTGCTGCCGGACGCCGGCGAACAACCGGTGGATCGAGACGTCCATGTCGCCCATGAACAGCGGCAGGTCGTAGGCGCGCAGGCAGGTGAGCCGGTGCCCGGGATCGGCCAGTTCGTCCGGGGAGAAGGTGAGCGTGCGGTGGTCGGCGCCGACGTGCCGGGCCAGCTCCTCGGCGAACGGCCGGTCCGGGGAGCCGCGGCCGACGTCGGCGGTGAAGTTCTCGGCCTGCCCGGTGAAGTCCACTGCGAACGATCGGACCGGACCGTCGCCCCGCTCGGCGAGGGCTCGTCCGGTGAGCGCGGTGATCGCGCTGGAGTCCAGCCCGCCGGACAGCAGCGTGCCGCAGCCGACGTCGGAGGTGAGCTGGCGTTCGACCGCTCCGCCCAGCAGCCGCCGCACGGTGGCGACGGTGGTGTCGTGGTCGTCGGTGTGCTCGCGGGCGGTCAGCCGCCAGTAGCGGCGGGTCGTGGTGCCCTCGGGGCTGATCCGCACGATCTCGGCCGGTTCGACCTCGTAGACGCCGCGGTAGCTCGCGGTGCGCGGGGTCTTGACGAAGGCCAGCAGTTCGCGCAAGCCGTCGACGTCCACCACGGGTTCGACGAGCGGGTGGGTCAGCAGCGCCTTCGGTTCGGAACCGAACAGCACCCCGCTCGGCGTCGGGTGGTAGTAGATCGGTTTGATCCCGGCGCGGTCCCGGACCAGCAGCAGGCTGCGGCGCGCCGGGTCCCAGACGGCGAGGCCGAACATGCCGTCGAGGCGTTCGGCGAAGGACTCGCCCCATTCCGCGTAGGCGTGCAGCACCACTTCGGCGTCGGTACCGGTGCCGAAGCGGTGGCCGCGGCCGCGCAGTTCGGCGCGGAGTTCGGCGTGGTTGTAGACGGCGCCGCTGAAGCTGAGCACGGCGGTGGTGCGCCCGTCCTCGTCGAGGACCATCGGCTGCCGCCCGCGCTGCGGGTCGAGCACCGCCAGCCTGCGGTGCGCCAGACCCGCGTCCGCGTCGAGCCACACGTCCCCGCCGTCGGGGCCGCGGTGGCGCAGCGCCTCGCCCATGGCGCGCACCGCGGCCCCTTCGCCGCGGAGGTCGCGGTCGAAGTCGACCCAACCGGCGATTCCGGACATCGCGTGCTCCTCTCATTCCTGCCAGTGCGGCCGCGAAACTACTACAGTTCAGAACTGTTGCACATCACCAGAGGTGAAGACGAAAACGGCGTTCTGGTAGGAAGTGCGCATGACGGTGAGGACGTTGCAGCGCACGAGCCTGCCCGGCCAGGTCATCGCCCAGGTGCAGGACCTGATCCGCCGCGGCGAGTGGCCGGTCGGGACCAAGCTGCCCCCCGAGACGCAGCTGGCCCGCGACATGGGCGTCGGGCACAGCACCGTCCGGGAGGCGCTGCGCGCCATGGCCCACTTCGGCATGTTGGAGACCCGCCCCGGCAGCGGGACCTTCGTGCGCGCCGACAGCGATCTCGCCGCCTCGCTGTCCCGGCGGATCTCCGCGGACGCGCTGGAAGGCCTCGAAGCGCGCAACAGCCTGGAGCGCGACGCGGCCCGGCTGGCGACGCTGCGCCGCACCGACGACGACCTCGCCGCGCTGCGCGAGCACCTCCACGCGCAGCACGCCGCCTACGACGACGGCGACGCCGACCGGTACGCCGAAGCCGACGTCGAGTTCCACCGCTCGCTGGTGGCCGCCGCGCACAACAGCGTCCTCGACGAGCTCTACGCCGGGCTGACGGTGGTGCTGCGCCGCACCATCGGCAGCGCGGTCGCCGAACTGCAGCACGAGCACTCGCACCTGCACGCCTCGCACGTCGACCTCGTCGACGCGGTCGAACGCCGCGACGCGGCCGCCGCGGACCGCGCGGTCGGGGAACACCTCGCCCTCGCCGAGGACCTGTTCCGCCGTTCCTGATCGGCTCCGGCGCCGGGCCGGGGACCGCCTTATGCTGCCCGCGACGGCGCCGGGCGCACCTGCACGCACCGGTGCGCAGGGACCACCGGGACGGGTGCACGTTGACGATGCCGCGCTTCTACCGGCAGCGGCGCGCGCTGCTGCGGGCCCTGGACAGCGAGCCGCTGGCCGCCGCCGCGCTCGCCGCCGCCACCCTCATCGCCCTGGTGTGGGCGAACCTCGGCAGCGGCTACGACGACTTCTGGTCCACCGAGGCCGGGGTGCGGATCGGCGGGCTGGACCTGTCGATGTCCGCCTCGGACTGGGTGGACGACGCGGTGATGGCGGTGTTCTTCTTCTCCGTCGGGCTGGACGTCCGGCGCGAGTTCACCCTCGGCGAGCTGCGCGACCGCAGGCGCGCGGTGCTGCCGGTGTGCGCGGCGCTCGGCGGGCTGGTCGTGCCGGTGCTGCTGTTCCTCGCGCTCAACGCCGGATCGGCGGCCGCGCCCGCCTGGGGCGTGGTGATCTCCACCGACACCGCGTTCGCGCTGGGCATGCTGGCGCTGGTCGGCCCGCGGAAGGCGCCGCGGCTGCGGGTCTTCCTGCTCACGCTCGCCGTCGTGGACGACATCGGCGCGCTGGGCGTGATCGCGCTGTTCTACACCGACGACCTCTCCCCCGGCTGGCTCGCGGTGGCCGCCGCCGGGCTGGTGCTGATCTGGCTGCTGCAGCGCTTCCGGATCTGGCGGGTGATGCCGTACCTGGTGGTCGGGATGGGGGTGTGGCTGGCGATGCACCTGTCCGGGGTGCACCCGACGCTCGCCGGGGTGCTGATCGCGCTGCTGATGCCGGTCTACCCGACGCGGCTGGAGGACGTGGACACCGCCTCGAAGGTGGTGCACCAGTTCCGGCAGGCCCCGGCGGCCCGCGTGGCCCGGCTCGCGCGGTGGAGCATCGACCGGTCGGTGCCGATGAACCAGCGGCTCACCGACCTGCTGCAGAGCTACGTCAACTTCCTCGTCGTGCCGCTGTTCGCGCTGTCCAACGCCGGGGTCCCGCTGTCCGGGCAGGCGCTGTCGGCGGCGCTGAGCTCCCGGCTGACCTGGGGCGTGGTCGCCGGGCTGGTGCTCGGGAAGTTCCTCGGCATCGCGGGCACCTCCACGCTGGTGCGGCGGCTGGTGCCGGGTACCCGCGCGCCGAGCCTCGACGTGCCGCGACTGGCCGGGGTCGGGGCCCTGTCCGGGATGGGCTTCACGATCTCGCTGCTGGTGGTGGACCTGGCGCTGTCCGATCCGGCGTTGCGGGACGAGGCGCGGGTCGGCGTGCTGCTCGCGTCCGCGCTCGCGCTGGGGCTGTCCTGGGCGGTGTTCGCCGCGGGCAACCGGCTGCGGCCGCTGCCCGCACCCGCCGGGCGCACCCTGCAGCGGGAGGTCGACCCGGAACGCGACCACATCCGCGGGCCGGTCGACGCGCGGACCACGATCGTCGTCTACGCCGCGCTGGACCACCGCTACCGGACCCGCACCTTCGAGGTGGAGAACGAGGTCCGCCACCTGCTCGGCGACGAGTTCCGGCTGGTGTTCCGGCACCACGTCACCGCGCAGCCGGACTTCGTGCGGGCGCTGGCGATCGAGGCGGCGGGCGCGCAGGACCGGTTCTGGGAGATGCACGACGCGATCTCCGAGCAGCGCGGCGAACCGGACGCCCGGCTGCTGCGCGGCATCGCGGCCGACCTGGGCCTTGACGTGGAGCGGTTCGTGCACGACGTGCGCACCTACGCCCACCTGGGCCGCATCGAGGACGACAACCTCGACGCCGACACGGCCTCGTTGCCGGACCAGGCCGTGTTCTACGTCGACGGGCACAAGCTCGAAGGCCCGGCCAACTCGTGGAACATCACCCGCACCGCCCGCCTCAGCCGATGACCCGCCCCCCGACGAACCAAGCAGTCTTCCTGTCAGCGGCGAAGCCGCTGAGCCGCCGACCACGCACGCAGCAGGACCACCCGCGGGTTCTCAGCGTCCTCCTCGCGAGGACAGCGTTTTCTCCTGTGGCGGAGCCACCGGTGAAAACGATCCCGCAGCGAGGAGGACGCTGAGGTCCCGCCACCCGAGCACCACGCAGCAAGAGTTCGAAGACAAGGAAGCAACGAATGACCACGCCCGTGGGGTTCACCCTGGTGCAGCTGCGCTACTTCGTCACCGCGGCCGAGCGCGGCTCGATGACCGCGGCCGCCGACGAGCTGCGCATCGCGCAGTCGGCGGTCTCCTCCGCGGTCGCCAACCTGGAGCACGAGCTGCGGCTGCAGCTGTTCATCCGGCACCGGGCCCGCGGCCTCACCCTCACCTCCGCCGGGGAACGACTGCTGCAGCAGGCCCGCGACCTGCTGACCCGCGCCCGCGACGTCGAGGCGGAGGCGCGCGGCAGCGGCGGCTCCGTCAGCGGCCCGGTGGCGATCGGCTGCTTCGTGACGCTCGCGCCGTACTACCTGCCCGCCCTGTTCGCCTCCTGCGGCGAGCACTACCCGGACGTCGAGCTGACCGTGGTGGAGGACGAGGCCGAGCACCTGCACCAGGCGCTGCGCACCGGGCGGATCGACTTCGCGCTGACCTACGGGTTGGGCACGCCCACCGACGCCGACCTGCGGCGGGAGACGATCGACCTGGCGCCCGCGCACGTGATCGTCCCGGCCGGGCACCGGCTCGCCGACCGGGAGGCGGTGGACCTCGCGGAACTGGCGACCGATCCGATGGTGCTGCTGGACCTGCCCTACAGCCGCGACTACTTCCGCGAGGTCGTGGCGTCCTCCGGCACCGCGCCGGACGTGCGGTACCGCAGCCGGAGCTACGAGACGGTGCGCTCCCTCGTCGCGCAGGGCCTCGGGTACTCGATCCTCAACCAGCGGCCGCGGACCGCGCAGACCTACGGCGGCGGCGAGGTCGTCGCCCTCGACCTGCTCGGGGACCGCCCGCCGCTGGAAGTGACGATCACCTCGGTCGGCGGCGTGCGGCAGACCGCGCGTGCCCGCGCCGTGATGGACCTGTTGCGGGACGTGCGCTAGCCACCGGTCCGGCAACACGCCCGCAACCGCGCCGGAATCCGCCCGACATCATCTGTTCTTCAGCTCACGCGCAGCGAAAACATCTATTGGACGAATCCCGCTGCCCGGCGTCAGTCTGGTCCGCACCGCGCCGCCCGACCAGCGCGGTCCCACCGATCCGACGCCTGGAGGCGCGCATGCCGACCTCGCACCACGGCCCCGCCCCGGAATCCGCCGCGCCGGAGGCCACGAGCGCCGCCGGGTTGCGCCGGAGCGTCGCCGCCGGCGCCGTCGGCGTCTTCGTGCACTGGTTCGACTGGGCCGCCTACGCCTACCTCGCCGACACCGTCGCCACCGTGTTCTTCCCCGCGGAGAACAGCACCACCGGGCTGCTCGCCGTGTTCGGCGTGTTCGCGGTGTCGTTCGGCATCCGCCCCATCGGTGCGGCCGTGTTCGGGCCGCTCGGCGACCGGATCGGGCGGAAGCGGACGCTGTCGTTGGTCATCTTCCTGATGTCCGGGGCGACGCTGGCGATCGGCCTGCTGCCCGGCTACGCGTCCATCGGGATCGCCGCGCCGGTGCTGCTGGTGGTGCTGCGCCTGGTGCAGGGCTTCGCGGCCGGGGGCGAGTTCGGCAGCGCGGCGAGCTTCCTCGCCGAGACCGCGCCGCGCCGCCGCCGCGGGTTCGGGGTGAGCTGGCTGGAAGTCGGCTCGCTGCTGGGGTTCCTCGCCGGGTCCTGCGCGTTCCTGCTGCTGTCGGTCGGGCTGGACGAGGGGCAGCTCACCGGGTGGGGCTGGCGCATCCCGTTCCTCATCTCCGCGCCGCTGGGCGTCATCGGCTTCATCATCCGGAACAAGATCGAGGACACCCCGGAGTACCGGGCGCTGGAGGCCGCGGACACCGTGCCGCGCAGCCCCGCGCGGGAGCTGCTGCGCACCCACCGCCGGGAACTGCTGCAGGCGGCCGGGCTGATGACGGCGATGCACGTGCCGTTCTACGTGGTGCTGACCTACCTGGTCACCTACGAGACCGATCACCTCGGGCACTCGGCGGGCAACGCCGGGCTGCTGTCCACGGCGATCTCGCTGCTGGGCCTGGTGCTGGTGCCGCTGTTCGGCGGGCTCTCGGACCGGGTGGGGCGCAAACCGGTGTTCATCGGGGCCACCGGTGCGTTGCTGGTGCTGGCGACGCCCGCGTTCCTGCTGATGCGGACCGGGCTCGTCGGGACGTGGATCGCGGGGCTGCTGCTGGGCGCGTGCCTCGCGGCGATCCTCGGTACCTACGCGGTGTGGTCCGCGGAGATCTTCCCGACGCGCACCCGGCAGAGCGGCCTGTCCATCGGCTACAACCTCACCGCCGCGCTGTTCGCGGGGACGGTGCCGTACGTGCTGACGGTGCTGATCTCCGCGACCGGCAGCACCCTGGTGCCCGGCCCCTACATGATGATCTTCGCGGTGGGCGGGCTGGTCGCGGCCCTGACGTTGCGGGAGACCTCCGGGACCGCGCTGCTGCGCGCCGAGGACCTCTCCCCCGCCGGCGAACCGGACGCCGAACCCGCCCGCATCTGACGAGCAGATGCGGTGCAGCTGCAACGACTGTTGGACAGAACTCACGGCGTCTTCGAGGATTTTCCCGTGGCAGCGGGAAGAACTCGCGACTGCCGGTCGAAGGAGGTCGAGATGTCGAGCGAACGGACCGAGGTGGTGGTCGTCGGCGCCGGCCAAGCGGGCGTGGCGATGAGCGAGCACCTCGGCGAACAGGGCGTGCCGCACGTCGTCCTGGAACGGCACCGCATCGCCGAACGCTGGCGCACCGAGCGGTGGGATTCCCTGGTCGCCAACGGGCCCGCGTGGCACGACCGCTTCCCCGGCATGGAGTTCGCCGGGATCGGCCCGGACGAGTTCGCCACCAAGGACCAGGTGGCCGACTACTTCGCCGACTACGCCGCGAAGATCGACGCGCCGATCCGCTGCGGCGTCGAGGTCACCTCGGTGCGCAAGAACGCCGGCGCCCCCGGGTTCCGGGTCGAGACCTCGGCGGGCTCGATCGACGCTCGGTTCGTGGTGGCCGCGACCGGCCCGTTCCAGCGGCCGGTGATCCCGCCCGTCGTGCCCGCCGACGCCGGACCGGTGCAGCTGCACTCCAGCGGCTACCGGAACCCGGAGCAGCTGCCCGAGGGGCCGGTCCTCGTGGTGGGGGCCGGTTCCTCGGGCGTCCAGATCGCCGACGAGCTGCGCCGCTCCGGGCGCCGGGTGCTGCTGTCCGTCGGCCCGCACGACCGGCCGCCGCGCCGGTACCGCGGCCGCGACTTCTGCTGGTGGCTGGGCGTGCTCGGCCTGTGGGACGCGGACACCCCGCCGCAGGGCGCGAAGCACGTGACCATCGCGGTCAGCGGCGCGCAGGGCGGGCGCACCGTCGACTTCCGCGCGCTGGCCCGCACCGGGATCGAGCTCGTCGGCATGACCGAGTCCTACGTGGACGGTGCGTTGCGCTTCGCGCCGGACCTGGCCGCGAACATCGAACTCGGCGACGCCCAGCACCTCGCGCTGCTGCGCGCCGCGGACGAGCACGTCGAGCGCAACGGGCTGGACCTGCCTCCGGAACCGGAGGCGCACGTCCTCGGACCGCTGCCCGCCGCCGCCACCGATCCGCTCCGGGAGCTCGACCTGGCCGAGGTCGGGTCGATCGTGTGGGCCACCGGCTTCGCCGCCGACTACGGCTGGCTGCAGGTCGACGCGTTCGACGAGAACGGACGCCCCGACCAGCGGGGGGGCGTGTCCGCGGAGCCCGGCATCTACTTCCTCGGCCTGCCGTGGCTGTCGCGGCGCGGGTCGAGCTTCATCTGGGGCGTGTGGCACGACGCCCGCTACGTCGCCGACCACATCGCCACCCAGCGCGGCTACCTCGCACAGCACGCCGCCGCGCTCGCCACCGGCCACGAGAGCTGACCGCCGCTGCCCGCCGGGCGGCGGACCGGCCGCCGACCGCCACAGGCAGCGGTCCAACGACACCGCGAAGGAGCCGACGATGACCCACCACCCGCCGATCGTCGCGGGCGGCCACACCCGCATCCGGCCGTTCAACACCCGCGACACCTATCCGGAGCAGGACCTGGACAACGACCTGTGCCAGGCCGTCGTCGCCGGGGACACCGTGTACGTGCGCGGGCAGATCGGCCAGGACCTCGACACCAGCGAATCGGTCGGCATCGGCGACGCCGCGGCCCAGGCCGAGCAGGCGATGGCCAACATCGCGATGCTCCTCGACGAGGCCGGGGCCCGGATGGAGCACCTGGTGAAGCTGACGATCTACCTGGTGGACCCGCGCTACCGGGAGGCGGTGTACCGCACCATCGGACGGTGGACCCGCGGCGTGCACCCCATCTCCACCGGCGTGGTGGTCTCCGCGCTGGCCCGGCCGGAGTGGCTCGTCGAGATCGACGCGATCGCCGTGCTCCCGGGAGGTGCCCGGTGACGTTCTCCGTGCTCGGCACCGACGGCCGCGGTGCCGTCGGGATCGCCGTGACCTCCTCCAGCCCCGCAGTCGCGGCCCGCTGCATCCACCTGCGCGCCGGGGTCGGCGGTGCCTCTTCGCAGAACGTGACCGATCCGCGGCTGGGCCCGGCGCTGCTGGACGCGCTGGAGTCCGGGTCCGGGGCGCAGGCCGCGCTGGACTCGGTGGTGCGCGGGCACGAGCTGGTGGAGCACCGGCAGCTCACCGTGCTGGCACCGGGCGGCGACGGCGCCGCGCACTCCGGGTCCGCGTCGCTGGGCGTGCACCGGCACCGCGTCGAGCCGGGCGTGGTGGCCGCCGGGAACATGCTGGCGGCGCCCGAGGTCGTCGACGCCGTCGCCGAGTCCTTCGCCGCATCGACCGGCGAGTTGGAGCGGCGGCTGCTCACCGCCCTCGAAGCGGGCCTGGCCGCCGGTGGCGAGGCCGGTCCGGTGCACTCGGCGGGGCTGTCCGTGGTCCGCGAGGTGTCGTGGCGCGAGACCGACCTGCGCATCGACTGGAGCGACTCGCCGATCGCGGATCTCCGCGACCTGCTGGAGATCTGGCTGCCGCAGCGCGACGACTACGTGACCCGCGCGCTCGACCCGACCGCGGCGCCGTCCTACGGCGTGCCGGGGGACGAGCGGTGAGCGGCGCGAAGCAGGCCGCCGGGGCCACCGTCACCGCGGACGCCGACCGGCTCGTCCGGCTCTCCGAGCAGCTGCACGCCCACCCGGAAACGGCGTGGCAGGAGCACCGCTCGGCGCGCTGGGTCGCCGAATCCCTGTCCGAGGCCGGTTTCGACGTCACGCCGGGCTACCTCGGGCTGGAGACCGCGTTCCTGGCGACGTTCGGCAGCGGCCCGTTCCGGCTCGGGTTGTGCGCCGAGTACGACGCGCTGCCGGGGCTCGGCCACGCCTGCGGGCACAACCTGATCGCCGCGATCACCGTCGGCGCGGCGCGGGCGCTGGCCCCGCTGGCCGATTCGGCGGGCCTGACCATCGAGGTCTACGGCACCCCGGCCGAGGAAGGCGGCGGCGGCAAGATCGAAATGCTGGAGCGCGGCGCGTTCGCCGGACTGGACCTGGCGATGATGGCGCACCCCGCGCCGGTGGACGTCGCGGAGGCGGAACCGTTCGCGGTGTCGCACTCGCACGTGTCCTACCAGGGGAAGGCGGCGCACGCCGCGGCCTACCCGGAGCAGGGCGTCAACGCGGCCGACGCGTTCACCGTCGCGCAGGTCGCCATCGGGCTGCTCCGCCAGCAGCTCCCGCACACGGTGCGGGTGCACGGCGTCCTCACCAACGGCGGCGAGGCGCCGAACGCGATCCCGGCGCGCACCGAAGGCCGCTGGTACGTGCGGGCCGAGAGCCTGGACGAGCTCGCCGAGACCGAGGAGAAGGTGCGGCGCTGCTTCGAAGCGGGCGCGCACGCCACCGACGCCGCGCTGGAGATCGTGCCGGAGAGCAAGCCGTACGCGGAGTTCCGCACCGACCGGCCGGCCTTGGACGCCTACGTGCGCAACGCCGAACGGCTCGGCCGCCGCAGCGACCCGAACCCGGTGGCACGCCGGATGAACCGCGCGTCCACCGACATGGGCAACGTCTCGCAAGTGGTCCCGGCGATCCACCCCTACGTCGGGATCGGTTCGCTTCCCGCGCTGAACCACCAGCCCGAGTTCGCCGCGCACTGCGTCGGCGGCGACGCGGAACGGGCCCTGCTGGACGCGGCCACCGCGCTCGCCTGGACCGCCCTCGACGTGGCGTCCTGACCAGTCGACCGCACGCCGGGGCGGATCTCCGGAAGATCGCGGCCGAAGGCGAGCAGTCGAGGGAACTCCTCCCGCGCAGCGGAAATCCGCAGCTCGCCGGAGGCGACTCGCCGTCGGGAACGCGTCAGATCCCGCGCCCGGAGGCGCCCGGCTGCTAGGTTCCGCGCATCTCGACCGCGATCTCCAGGGAGCGACACGATGGCCCACCGCCGGACCGGACTCGCCAAACTCGGTGCCGCCGCCGCGATCGGCGCCACGCTGGCCGGCGGGGTCACCGCCGTCGCCTCGGAGTCGGCCGGCACCGAACCGGCCAACCTCGGGCGGGCCAAGCTCGCCGTCCAGGACTACTACGGCGACCGGGTGGACTCCGACGGGAACCACCACGCCACCGAGGGCAGCGCCTGGGACCGGCAGGTCGACGAGGCGGTCGCGCACGCGGAGGGCTACCTGCGGCAGCGGCTCGCGGAGGGCGTGCCGAACCCGGCGATCGTGCTCGACGTCGACGACACCTCGGAGCTGACCTACGGCTGGGAGGCCGACAACGACTTCGGCTTCGACGAGGAGAAGCAGCGCGAGGCCATCGACGACGCCGAGTTCGAACCGATCCGCCAGACCCGGGCGCTCGCGAACTGGGCGGCGGAGCACGGCGTGCGGGTCTACTTCCTCACCGGGCGCGGCGACGACCTGCAGAAGGCCTCGCTGCGCAACCTCGCCGACGAGGGCTTCCCGGAACCGGCCGGGGCGTTCTTCAAGCCGACCACCGAAGCGCCCGAGCACCTGCCGTGCGGGCTGGGCTGCAGCACCGTGGAGTACAAGTCCGCGACCCGCGCCCACATCGAATCGCTCGGCAGCACGATCGTGCTGAACCTCGGGGACCAGCACAGCGACCTGCAGGGCGGCCACGCCGAAAAGCCCGTCAAACTCCCGAACCCGATGTACTACCTGCCCTGATCCTGGGGCGGACTCGGCGGCCCGGCGCCAGTTCCCCGTCAGCGGCGAAGCCGCTGAGCAGCGACCACCAGAGCAGAAGGACCACCCGCGGGCTCAGCGGTTCCCTCGCGAGGGCAGCTTTTTCGCCTGTGGTGGAGCCACCGGTGAAAAAGATCCCGCAACGAGGGAACCGCTGAGGTTCCGCCACCCGCCCCGCGAGCAGCAGAAGCAGGCGCCCCCGCAGATCAAGCGGCTTGGCGCTTCTTCTCCTGCTGCTCCTTGTTCGCCTTGCGGCCTGCTTGGATCGAGACCCAGACGACCAGGGCCAGGGTGAGGTAGAGCGCGTAGTCGTCGATCATCAGCACGAAGTCCACGGCGTGCTGCCCGATCCCGTAGCCGAGCCCGGCGACCAGGCCCGCCATCAGCCCGGCACCGATCGCGTCGAAGACCAGGAACCGGACGAGGCCCATCCCGCTGACCCCGGCCACCGCGAACACCGCGGGCGCGGGGATGCCGGGCAGCGCCGCGGCGATGATGACCAGCGGCATCGCCCAGCTCGGCCAGGACCGGACGCGGGCCACGAACCGCTTGCCGAACTCGCCCGGCGCCCACATCTGGATGATCTTCTCGCCCCAGCGGCGTCCGGCGAGCCAGAACAGCCAGTCGAACTTGACCATGCCGAACACGCCGGCCGCCACGACCAGCCACAGGTCCAGCTCACCGATGCGGGCGAACGCGGCACCCGCGCCGATCGCGGAGAGGCTGCCGGTGACCGCGCTCAACCCCAGCGGGTGCGAGGCCAGCAGTAACGGGCGGAACGGCATCGAGCCGAGCATCAGCAGCACGACGCCGAACGTGGCGAACACGAGGAACTTGTCGCCGCGCGACATCGGGTGCTCCCACGGCATCGCGTCGCGCCACTGCTGCTGAGCTTCGGCGAGCTCTTCCGGCGTGTAGTCCTTGCTGCGCCAGCGGAGGCGCTTCTTCGCGGCGGGCGCGGCGGCCCGGTCCTCCGCGGTCGCGCCGGTGGTAGCGGTCGTAGCGGTCGCGCCGGTCGCGGTGGCTGCGCCCGCCCCCTCGGCCGCGTCCCCGTTCGGCCCGGGCTGCGCGCCCTCGTGGTCGATGCCGGTCATGTCTCTCCCTCTGGATGGCTTGCCCCCTCGACGAGAAGAGGAGGTCGTCTGCCGTGCGGTCCCGGGTGGCCCGGGCCGTCGCGAATCGGCGAACCGACCAGCGCGCCTCGTCCGGGAGCAGTGTCCAACCATGCCGCAGCGGCACGGAAAGCCTCCTGGCCCGAGGTGTGTCCGCGATCACCCCGGGCGCGGGATGCGCGGCGTCGCCTGGGAGCATCGGCGGCGGACTACGGGAGGTTCGGACGTGGACGACGCACCCGCTCCGCTGGGAGCGCGCTACCCGGTTCCCGCCGGCCAGATGCTGCTGCACCGCTCCGGTCGCGGCGGCCCGCCCGCGGTGTTCCTGGCCGGTGGCGGGATGTCCGGGCTGCACGGCCTGCGCTTGCACGAGCGGGTCGCCGAGTTCACCACGAGCGTGCTGGTGGATCGCCTCGGCCTCGGCTGGAGCGATCCGGTGGAGCTGCCGCGCAGCGGCACCCGCGTCACCGACGACCTGCGCGCGCTGCTGCGGGTGGCGGACGTGCCGGGGCCGCGCGTGCTGGTGGGGCATTCGCTGGGCGGGCTCTACGCGCGGTTGTACGCGAAGCGGTTCCCGGACGAGGTGGCCGGGCTGGTGCTGCTCGACCCGACGCCCGAGGAGATCGTGCAGCGCCTGCCCGCCGAGGCCGCGCAACGGCTCCTGGCGTGGACCACCGACGTCGAGCTGCCCGCCGACGGGTTGTCGGCGATGCGGAACGCGTACCGGGCCGCGGTCGGCCGGGCGCTCGCCGACTGGCCCGCGGAGATCCGGGAACCGCTGCTGGCACGGGGGTTCGGCCCGGCCGCGCACCTGCGGTCGCTGCGCGAATCGATGAACCTGCCGGAGCTGTTCCAGGAGGTCCGCGACGCGAGTCCCGACCCGGACCTGCCGCTGGTGCTCGTCTCGGCGATGGGGTCCGACGCGTTCGCCGCGGAGCTCTCCCCGCCGGAGGCCCGCGCCGGTGCCGCCGCGGCCGCCCGCGCCAAGCACGAGCTCTACGCCGACTTCGTCGCCGCGCTCCCCCGTGCCGAGCTCCGCCGCCTGGACGACATCGGCCACTCCGGTCTCGTCTGGTCCCGGCCGGACGTCGCGGCCCGGGCGGTCCGCGACGTCCTGGCGGGCTGATCCGGCATCAGTCGAGGACCTCGGTGCTGGTCTCCGGAGCCCACAGCCAGCAGATCGCGGCACCGAGGAACAGGACCACGACGCAGCCGCCGAGCGCGACGTTCATGCCGTAGGCGTCGGCGACCAGCGGCAGCAGGAACGTGCTCGCCGCGGAGCCGATCCGGCTGGCCGCGACGGCGAGCCCCACCCCGGACGCGCGCAGGTCGGTCGGGAACAGCTCCGGCGGGTACACGAACTCCAGGTTCACCGCGGCGGCCAGCACGAACGCGAACGCGGTGAACAGCACCACCGAGGTGGCCGGACCGCCGGAGAACAGCGTCAACCCGGCCAGCAGCACGCCGCCGAGCACGAACGACCCGATCAGGAACAGCCGCCGCGAGATCCGGTCGATGAGGGCGAGCCCGACGACGGCTCCGGCGAGCAGGAACCCGTTGTAAAGCGCGCCCGCGCCGAGTTCGCCGGTGACGCCGAACGCGGCCATCACCTGCGGCGAGAAGGTGCCGAGGGCGAAGAACGGCACGACCTGGCACACGTAGAACACGGCGCCGACGGTGGTGCGCCGCCGGTGGACCGGGCCGAACAGGGCGCGCAGGCCGCGGCGGCCGGTGCTCGGCGGGACGGTCGGCGGCAGCACGTCCGGGCCGAGGTGGCGGCGCACGGCGGCCGCGGCCGCGGCTTCCCGCCCGTGCCGGACCAGCCACAGCGGTGACTCGGGGATCCCGAACCGGAACCCGGCGACGAGCAGCGCGGGCACCGCGCTGACCACCAGCATGTAACGCCAGGCGTCCGGGCCGAGCCCGGTGAGCAGGAACCCGGCCAGGTAGGCGAACACGTATCCGGCGGCCCAGGCGACGGCGAGCAGGCTCATCAGCCTGCCGCGGTACCGCACCGGCGCGTGCTCGGTCACCAGCGATTTGCTGACCACGTAGTCGGCGCCGAGCACGATCCCCAGCAGCAACCGCAGCACCAGCAGCTGGCCGGGCGTCTGCACGAAGAACTGCGCCAGCGACAGCACCGCGAACACCGGCATGTTCCAGGCGAAGATCCCGCGCCGCCCGATGCGGTCGGCGATCGGGCCGACGAGGACGGCGCCGGCGAACAGGCCGACCAACGTCGCCGCGCCCAGCAGCCCCTTCCACAGCGCGGTGAGGCCGAGCGATTCCCCGGCGGCGGCGATGACGATCCCGATGATGCCGAGGATGAACCCGTCGCTGAACTGCCCGCCGGTGCCGGACACGGCCACCCGGAGGTGGAAGCGGGTCAGCGGCGCGTCTTCGTAGGCGCAGGTCGTGGTGCTCATGCGTCACCTCCGCCGTCGCGGAGCCGACCGGTGGCGGTCTCGTAGCCTTCGGCGGCGGACAGCTCCACCCAGCGGTCCAGCGCGCCGGTCAGGTTCCGCTCCCGGTGCGGGCCGTCCCAGGCCAGGCCGTCGACGCAGCGGCGGGCGAAGGTGGTGGCGGCGGCGGTGAGGTCGTCGAAGGTGCCGGTGAGCGCGTCGAGCACCACCGGCTCCATCACGTTGAGCTCCAGTTCCCCGGCGGCGACGGCGCATTCGACCGCGTGCCCGTGGCCGCGCACCCGGTAGCTGAGCTGCATCACGTATTCGGGGACCACCGGGTTGACCTTGGCGGGCATGATCGACGATCCGGCCTGCACGGCCGGGATGGTGAGGTCGCCGAACCCGCCGCGCGGGCCGGAGGACAGCAGCCGGATGTCGGCGGCGATCTTCGCGGTGGTGAGGGCCGCGCGGGTCCCGGCCGCGGCGATCTCGGCGTACGGGTCGAAGTGCGCGAGCGCGTCGAAGCGGTCCGCGGCGGCGGTGATCGGGCGTCCGGTGAGCTCGGCGAGTTCCGCCGCGCACCGCTCGCCGAACCCGTCGGGCGCGCCGATCCCGGTGCCGACCGCGGTGGCCCCGATCGGCACGGCGTGCAGGCCTGCGGCGGAGTTCTCCAGCCCGGTCGCGACGCGGTCGACGGCGGCCGCGTGGGCGCGGTGGGTGTCCCCGGCGGTGAGGCGCACCGCGTCCTGCAGGCAGGTGCGGCCGAGGTGCGGGGTCTCGTCGAACTCGGTGGCCTTGCGCCGGAACGCGGCGGCGAGTTCGCGCAGCGCCGCGACGGGTTCCGCGACCAGTTCCAGGATGGTCAGCGCCATCGCCGTCGGATAGGTGTCGTTGGTGGACTGCGAGGCGTTGACGTGGTCGTTGGGGTGCACCGGCAGCCCGGCGATCGCGCTCGCCCTGGCCGCGATCACCTCGTTGGCGTTCATGTTCGCGGTGGTCCCGCCGCCGCCGTGCACCAGCGGGGTCGGGAACTGGTCGGCGTGCTCCCCCGCGATGATCTCCTGGCAGGCGGTGCCGATGGCCGCGCACCGGGCCTCGTCGAGCACGCCCGCGGCGAGGTTGGCGCGGGCGGCGGCGAGCTTGACCCGCGCGTAGTGGCGCACGAACGGCGCCAGGTCGCCGAAGGTGCGGCCGAGCGGCGGGAAGTTGCGCACTCCCAGCTCGGTCTGGGTCCCGTAGAGCCGGTCCCCGGTGGTGGTGGTTCCCGCGTCGGCGGTCATCGGCCGTCTCACTCTCCTCGTCGAGGGCGAACTGGTCGCTCGCAGCGCGGTCACGCTAAGCCCGGCCACCCGAACGGTCCATCGGCGTTGTTGTCCCGACAACGCCTGCGAGCAGCTGTGCTGGGAGTTCGTCGAGAATCGCGATAGACGTGTTGTCGCTGCGACAACAGGTGGCAGACTCCGGGGATGGACACCGGAGCGGAACGCGTCGCCGCCCTGCTGCTCGCCTTCGGCGCCGGCGGGGCCGGGAACGACCACGGCGTCAGCGACCTCGCGCGCGCCGTCGGACGGGAACGCAGCCAGGTCTCCCGGATGCTGAAATCGCTGGAGCGCGGCGGGCTCGTCGAACAGGATCCGCAGACGAAGCGCTACCGGCTGGGCTGGACGCTGCTGGTGCTCGCCTCCAGCGCCGGGGACGCCGCGCTGCTGCGCGCCGCCCGGCCCGCGCTGCGCGGCATCGTCGCGCGCACCGGCGAGGTGGCGCTGCTGTCCGTGCAGCGCGGCAACCGGTCGTTCACCGTGCTGCGCGAGGAGTCGAACCAGTCGCTGCGCGCCGGTGGCTGGGTGGGGCGGAGCTCCCCGATGCACTGCACCGCTTCCGGGCGGGCGCTGCTGTTCGACTCCGACGACGACCTCGTCGACGCGCTCACCGAGCAGGACCTGCGGACACCGATCTCCGGTACCGCCGCGCCCCGCGACCTCCCGGAACTCCTGGAGCGGCTGCGGGCCGAACGCGAGAACGGGTACGCGGTGGCCGGTGAGGAGGTCGAGATCGGCCTCACCTCGGTGGGCGTTCCGGTGCGGGACCACTCGGGAACGCTGGTCGCGGCCGTCAACATCTCCGGCCCCACCTCGCGGCTCGTCGGCCGGATCCAGGACTCGGTGCACCGCCTCCGCACCGCAGCCACAACGATCGAAACCGCCCTGTCCCGCCCCTACCGCCCGTAACCCCGGCAGCGAGCAGGCGGCGAAACCTAGCCCCCGCCACCGACGAGCGAAAGAACCCGACGGCAAACAAGCACTTGTCACCGCACGCAGCGGCCCGTGTCCTTTTCCTGTCAGCGGCGCAGCCGCTGAGCCGCCGACCACCAGAGCAACTCGCACCGCCGCGGGTTCTCAGCTGTTCCCTCGCGAGGACAGCGATTTCTCCTGTGGCGGAGCCACCTGTGAAATCGATCCCGCAGCGAGGTAACAGCTGAGGTTCCGCCACCCACTCCCCCACCAAAACGAGCAGAACAAGCCTCCTCAGCAGTTCAAGACTGCGTGGATCATTCCTACTAGTTGTTCTGCTGCTTCGGTGGTGTCGTAGTCGGGGGTGTGCAGGCGTTCGGTGAGGATGCCGCTGACGGTGCCGCCGAGGGCGATGGCGTCGGTGCGGGCGTCGACGGGGGCGTCGCGGGCGCGGGCGGCGGCGTCGACGATGCCGGCGAGCGGGGCCCAGCGCTCGCGGGGGGTGCGCTCGGCGCCGCCGGTGCCATCGGCTTCGATGATCAGCCGCACGTGTCGCGGGTGGTCCCGCAGGTGGCCGAGCGTGGCTCGGACGTAGGCGGCCGGTCCGTCGGCGGCGCCCGCGGTGTCGACGGCGGTGGTGACCGCGCGGTCGAGTGCGGCCAGCACCGTCTCGTGCGCGGCCCGCACCAGGGCGTCCTTCGCGGTGAAGTGGTAGAGCACGGCGGCTTTGGTGATGCCGGCGGCCGCGGCGATGCCGGCCAGGGAGGTGCCCTGGTAGCCGTGCACCGCGATGAGGTCGATCGTCACGTCGATCAGCTGCTCGCGCCGGATCCGCTCGGTCGGGGTCGGTTCGCGGTCCGGGTCCCGCTTGGTCACCACGCCGCGAAGGTTACCGTCCGACCCCGTCCGCTCCACCGTCCGGTTAGGACGGTTCGGTCATTCCTGCCCTGCTGCGGCGAAGAAGTCGACCACGGCGTGCGGCGCGTCGGGTCCGAACATGAGCTCGTAGGCCTCGGCGCCATCGGCCGCCGCTTCGGCGCTGCGGGTGAACATCGCCCGCTCGTGCTCGGCGAGCGCGGTCTCGACGTCGCCGGGGTGCGCGGCGAGGGCGGCGCCGAGCTCGGCTCCGTCGAGCATCGCCAGGTTCGCGCCCTCCCCGTTGGGGGCGGCGAGGTGCGCGGCGTCGCCGAGCAGCGTCACGCCCGGCACCCGCTCCCACCGGTGCCCTACCGGCAGTTCGTGCAGCGGCCGCAGCACGGGCGCGGTGTCGGATTCGGTGATGAGCGCGGTGAGTTCCGGTGCCCAGCCGGGGAATTCGGCGGCGATGCGCGCGGTGGCCGCGGCGGCATCGGTGAAGTCGACGGCGGCGAACCAGTCACGGGGGTGCTCCAACGCCACGTAGGTGTGCAGGGTGTCGCCCCGCTCCCGGTGGGCCTGGATGCCCTTGCCGGGCGCGAGCGCCAGCATCGCGCCACCGCCGACGGCTTTGGCAGCCGCCGGGTGCCGGGTGTCGGCGTCGTGCAGGTAGGTCTCGACGAAGGACCTGCCGGTGTAGCGGGGTTCGGCGCCGGACAGCAGCGGACGCACCTTCGACCAGGCGCCGTCCGCGCCGACCAGCAGGTCCGCGAGGTGCACCGCGCCGTCGGCGAACACCACCTCGTGGCGGCCGTCGTCGCGGGGGCGGACGGCGGCGACCTTGCGGCCCCAGCGGACGGTGCCCTCCGGCAGCGAGTCGAGCAGCAGCCGCCGCAGCTCGCCGCGTTGCACCTCGGGCCGCCCGCCGGTGCCGTCGTCGGGTTCGTCGAGCAGCACCCCGCCGTCCCGGTCGAGCAGCCGCATCGCCTGGCGGCCCTCCAGCACGAGGTCCTGGAACCGCTCCAGCAGCCCGGCGGCGTCGAGGGCGGGCTGGCCGTTGTGGTCGTGGATGTCGAGCATGCCGCCCTGCGGCCGGGAGTCCGGGGACGGTTCGGCTTCGAAGACGACGGCGGGGATGTCGTGGACGTGCAGCACGCGGGCGAGCACGAGGCCGCCGAGTCCTGCTCCGATGATCGTGACGGGGTGGCGCATGGGCGGCTCCTCCTGGACTATGGAATGCCATTCCAATATGGAACGGCGCTCCAGATGTGTCAAGATGGCGGCATGGCCACACGGGAACAGCGGTCGCAGCGGCGCACCGACGGGCTCACCAGGGAACGCATCGTCGAGACCGCCGTCGCGCTCCTCGACTCCGCCGGTGCGCGCGGGCTCACGTTCAAGGCCCTCACCGAACGCCTCGCCACCGGGCCCGGCGCGATCTACTGGCACGTGCCGAACAAGGACGCGCTGCTCGCCGCCGCCACCGAGGCCGTCGTCAGCACCGCCCTCGCCGCGGGCACCACCGCGGCCGCGCCGCGGGAGCAGGTCCGGGAGGTCGCGCTCGGCCTGTTCGACGCGATCGACGAGCACCCGTGGCTCGCCGCGCAGCTGACCGCGGAGCTCTCCCGCAACCCGCGCGGCGCCGTCACACCGCGGATCTACGACAGCTTCGGCAGGCGGGTGCGCGCGCTCGGCGTCCCCGAATCCGGCTGGTTCACCGCCACCTCGGCGCTGGTGCACTACGTGCTCGGCGCGGCCGGGCAGAACGCGGCGAACGCGGTGGCCGCCGATCACGAGGTGGACCGGGACGAGTTCCTCGACTCGGTGTCGAACGCTTGGGAGGCGCTGGATCCGGACGACTTCCCGTTCGCGCGGGCCGTCGCCGACCAGCTGCGCGGCCACGACGACCGGCGGCAGTTCCTCGACGGCCTGGACTTCGTCCTCACCGGCATCGCCGCCGATCGCTGACGCGGGAGAACAGCTCGTGCGGGAAGGCGGCGACCTGCGGCGTCGGGTGCGGGGTCGGACCGCCACCGCGCGGTGCTCGACCTCCGCGCAGTGGCCCTGGAGCGGCCCGCCGCACGGGTCGCCGCCGCGCCGTGACCGCCCGAACCGGATGCGGGCCGCCAGCCCACCGGTGGCCGCGCTCCGGTTTGCCGGAGGCCGCCCGGTGGGAAGCCTGGGCCACGACCAGACCCGGGCGAAGGAGTGCGCCATGTCGCGATCGCTGTGGTGGGACACCGCGCGGCGGCCCGAACCCCACCCGCCGCTGCCGGGCGACCGGCGGTTCGACGTCGCCGTGCTCGGCGCGGGCATCACCGGCTTGACGACGGCGCTGCTGCTGCGGCGGGCGGGCGCCCGGGTCGCGGTGCTCGAAGCGGACCGGGCCGGTTCCGGCGCGACCGGGTCCAGCACCGCGAAGGTGACCGCGCTGCAGTCCACGACGTGCTCCACGATCCGCGCGCACCGCGGTGCCGACGCGGCCGCCGCCTACGCCGCGGTCTGCGCCGACGCCGTCGAGCTGGTCGCCGAACTGGCGTCCGCCGAGGGGATCGACTGCGAGCTGCGGAGGCGACCCGCGTGCACCTACGCGACGAGCGCGGCCGAAGCCGACGAGGTGCGGGCGGAGGCCGACGCCGCCCGGAACGCCGGGCTGCCGGTGGAACTCGCGGACTCCGCCGAGCTGCCGTTCGCCACCGACGCCGCGGTGCGGCTGGCCGACCAGGTCGAGTTCCAGCCGGTCGACTACCTCGCCGGCCTGGCCCGCGCGGTGCACGGCGACGGGTCCGCGGTGTTCGAGGGCACCCGGGTGCTCGACGTGCACCAGGGCTCGCCGTGCGAGGTCGTCACCTCCGGCGGCGTCGTGCGCGCGGACCGGGTGGTCGTGGCGACGCACTTCCCGATCCTGGACCGCGGGCTGTACTTCGCGCGGCTGGAGGCGGAGCGCTCGTACTGCGTGGCCGCCCGCGTCGGTGCGCACGCGCCGCTGCCGCTGGCGATCAACGCCCGGTCGCCGAAGCGGTCGCTGCGGTCGGTCGGCGACCTGGTCGTGGTGTGCGGGGAGAGCCACCCCACCGGCGCGCACGACGGGCACCCGCCGTACGCGGCGCTGGAGGAGTTCGCCCGCCGCCACTGGCCGGTCGACGAGATCACCCACCGCTGGTCCGCGCAGGACCCGACCGCCTACGACCACTTCCCCCTGTGCGGCCCGTACCTGCCCGGCTCGACGCGGGTGTTCGTCGCCACCGGGTTCATGAAATGGGGGTTGTGCGGCGGCACGGCGGCCGCCGCGATGCTGACCGACCGCATCGTGCGGGACCACACCCGGCCGGAGGCGGAGTTCTTCGCACCGCAACGGGTCTCGCCCCGTGCGGCGGGGCGGTTGGCGAAGATGAACCTGAAGGTCGGCGCGGACTTCGTAGGCGACCGGCTCACCGCGGGCCAGGTCGGCTCGGCCGACGAGGTCGCGCCCGGCACCGCCCGGGTCGTCCGGGAGGGCACCGACCTGACCGGGGTGTACCGCGACGAGGACGGCGCGGCGCACGCCGTGTCGCTGCGGTGCACGCACCTGGGCTGCCTGCTGCGGTTCAACGACGACGAGCGGAGCTGGGACTGCCCGTGCCACGGTTCGCGGTTCGACGTGGACGGCGCGGTCCTCGAAGGTCCCGCCGTGCACCCGCTGCCCGTGAAAACGCCGCACCGCTGACCCGCGGCGCGACGAGCCCGATCTCCGAGGAGGTTCCAGTGCACCACCACCTGTTCCGCGGCGTCCTGGCCGGAGCGGCCGGGACGACCGCCCTGAACACGGCCACCTACCTGGACATGGCGGTGCGCGCCCGGCCGGGCAGCACCAGCCCGGAGCGGACCGTGCAGGAGGCCGAGCACCGCTTGGGCGCGCTGCCCGGTGGTGAGTCGGCGGTGCACAACCGCCGCTCCGGGCTCGGTGCGCTGCTGGGCATCGGCGCCGGTCTGGGGGTGGGCGCCGCCTACGGCTGCGTCCGGACCGGACTGCCGCGCGCCCCGCTGCCGCTGATGGCGGTCGCCGCGGGTCTCGCGGCCAATGCGGCAGGTACGGCGCCGATGACGGCGCTCGGGGTGACGGACCCGCGCGGGTGGACCGCGCAGAGCTGGGCGATGGACCTGGTCCCGCACCTCGCCTACGGCGTCGTCACCGCCCTCACCTTCGAGGCGTTCCGCTAGGCCGCCGCCGGTCCCCCGATGCCGAGGAGCTCGGCCGCGTTGCCGGAGCAGAACCGGCGCCGGTCCGCCTCGTCGGCGAACTCGCCGAGGAAGCGCGCGATCTCGCCGGCGGTGGGCCGTTGGAACGGGTGGTCGGTGGAGAACAGCAACCTGTCCGCCGCGGTCACCGCCAGCACGTGCCGCAGCAGCGCCGGTTCGAGCATCCCCGAGCAGGTGAGGTGCACGTGCGAGCGGACGTACTCGGAGACGGTACGCGGCAGTCCCGCCGCCGCGGACAGGGAATCGGCCCGGCTCAGCCAGAACGGCAGCAGCTCGCCCCAGTGCCCGAGCACGAGCCGCAGCCCGGGGAACCGGTCGAAGGTGCCGCGCAGCACCAGCCGCAGCGCCGCGGTCCCCGCGTCGACGTGCCAGCCCCAGCCGTAGGTCGCCAGCCCCAGTCCGACGGCGTCCCCCAACCCCGAGCACGCGGCCTCGCGCACGTCGCGCGCGGGCGGGCCGGGATGCAGGAACAGCGGCAGCCCGAGCGCCTCCGCGGTGGCGAACAGCTCGTCGTGGCGCGGGTCGTCGAGCGGCACGTCGGCGGCGCGGCCGTGCACCACCGCACCGACCAGGCCGAGCCGCGCGGCGCGGCGCAGTTCGTCGGCCGCCACCGCGGGAGCGACCACCGGCAGCGTCGCGAAGGCGCGGAACCGGGTCGGGTGCCTGCGCACGGCCTCGGCGGCGGCGTCGTTCGCGTCGCGGCACAGCGGGACGGCTTCGGCCGCGGGCAGCGCGCCGGTGCCGGGCGGGTTCGCCGGGGACAGCACCTGCACGTCGACGCCCTGCGCGTCCATGTCGGCGATCCGCGCGTCCCCGAGATCGTCCAGGCGCGCCGCGAGGTCGCCGTGCTCGCTCAGGACCAGCGCGTCGTCGCGCAGGCCGGCGGGCCGCGCGCGCAGCGCGGCCGTCGCGGCGGGCAGGTCCCAGTGCTCCTCGACCGCGATCACGGTCTGCTCGCCGATCACCACGGCACCGCTTCGCCGAACCGGTCCAGGTAGGCGATGCCCGGTTCGCCGAGCCTGGACAGCAGCACGTCCACCAGCAGCGGCGCGCTCTCCTCCACCGCGTAGCGGGCGTCCGGGCCGCCGAGCGCGGTGCGGATCCAGCCGGGTGCCAGCAGCAGGAACGACCGCCGCGCGGCCGAGTCCCTGGCGGCGAGGCAGCGCACGAACATGTTCAGGGCGGCCTTGCTCCCCCGGTACAGCTCGCGGGATCCGGTGCCGGCGTTCGCGATGCTGCCCTGCCCGGAGGACATCGCCCCGAGGAGCCCTTCCGGGATCACGAGGTCGGCGAGCGCGTCGAGCACCCGCACCGGGCCGAGCGCGTTGGTCACCATCACGTCGACGAAGGTGGTGATGCCGACCTCGCCGATCGGGGTGCGCACGTCGTTCGTGGTGCCCGCGTTGACGAACAGCACGTCGAGCCGCGTCCCGGCGAGCCGCTCGCGCAGCGCGGGCAGCCGCTCGGGTTCGGTGACGTCGAGCCGTTCCACCCGCACCCGCCCGCCGGAGTGCTCGGCGAGCTCGTGCAGCGGGGTGCGGGCGGTGCTGTCCCGGACGGTGCCGATGACGTGCCACCCCCGTTCGTGCAGTTCGGCGGCCATCGCGTGCCCGAGGCCGCGGGAGGCGCCTGCGATGAGCGCGGTCGGTCCGTTCGTTTCTGGAGTCATGCCCCGAGCCTGCTCCCCGGCGTGTCGACCGGGCACGTACCGCGGCCGGATTCGTAGGATTCCGCGAATGGAGCCGTCCCTGGTGAGCGAATCCGCCGATGTGAGCACCGATGATGTGCGTCTGCTGCGCGCGCTGCAGATCGACCCGCGGGCGTCGTTCGCGTCGATCGCGGCGGCGCTCGGCGCCTCCGAGGGAGCGGTGCGCCGCCGCTATCACCGCCTGCGCACCGGGGGCGTGCTGCGCGTCGCGGGCATCGTCGATCCGGGCGCGCTGGGGCAGAGCCGGTGGCTGGTGCGGTTGCGCTGCCGTCCGGGCAGCGCGGCGGCGATCGCCGAGGCGCTCGCGGAGCGGGACGACGTGAGCTGGGTGGCGCTGGGCGCCGCCGGGTCCGAGGTGACCTGCGCGGTGCGGTCGCGGACCCGGGAGCAGCGCGAGGAGCTGCTGGGCCGCCGGCTGCCGCGCACTGCGGCGGTGCTCGACATCCGCGCGGCGGCGCTGCTGCGGCAGTTCGTCGGTGGCCGCGGGCACCACTGGGCGGCGCTGCGCGGCGCGCTGACCGAGCAGGAGGAAGCGGAGCTCGGTTCCGCGGGGAACCCGTTCGCGGAAAACCCCGTCACCGCAGGAGATCCGGTCGAGTTGTCCACTTCGGACGAACGGCTGCTGGCCGCGCTGGCGGCCGACGGCCGCGCGGGATTCGTGGACCTGGCGGCGGCCGCGGACCTCACCCCGGGCCGCGCCGCGCGCCGCCTGCACGCGCTGCTGGAGCGGCGCGTCGTGCACGTCGACGTGGAGATCGCCGCGGCCGCGCTGGGCCTGCACGCGCGGGCGAACCTGTGGCTGCGGGTGCACCCGTCGGCGGTGAAGGACGTGGGGCGCGCGCTGGCGCGGGAACCGGAGGTCGGGTTCGCCGCGGCCGTATCCGGGCCGCACAACCTGCACGCCGTGGCGCACTGCCGGAACTTCGACGACCTCTTCGAGTTCACCACCGACCGGATCGGCGCGCTGCCGGGCGTGCACGACGTGGAGGTGTCGCCGTTCGTCCGGCACGTCAAGCAGGCGGGCACCCTCGTCGACGACGACCGGCTCGCCGTCCCGGGAATCCCCCGCCGCTGACTCCACCCACCTCGCGGAGCCGCCGGCACCCCATCGCCGCGGCGGCCGATCACCCGCTCGCACGGCGAGTTCCGGTCACCGCGGGCCGAACGAGCGGATCGCGGCCACCACCCGTTCCTCCACCGCGTCGCGACCGGCCCGCCACACGGCGACCGCGTCCGATCCGGGCAGCGCCGCGGGCAGTGCCTCGGCGACGGCCTCCAGGTGGGCGCGGCGCAGCTCCGCGTTCACGTTGATCTTCGCGACGCCGGAGCCGACCGCGCTCCGGATCTGCTCGGCGGGCAGCCCGCTCGCCCCGTGCAGCACCAGCGGCACCGGCACCGCGGCCCGGACGGCGCGCAGCCGGTCCAGGTCCAGCCGCGCGTCCGGGGAGAACCCGTGCACGTTGCCGACGGCGACGGCCAGCGCGTCCACCCCGGTGCGGCCGACGAAGTCCGCGGCCTGCTCGGGTGAGGTCATCGCCGCGGACCGGGCGCCGGTGGAGACGTCCTCGTCCCCGGCGAGCGCGCCCAGCTCGCCCTCCAGCCAGGCACCGTGGTCGTGGGCGATGCGGACGGCTTCGGCGGTCGCCGCCACGTTGTCCTCGTACGGGTCGTGCGCACCGTCGTACATCAGCGAGGTGTAGCCGAGTTCGGCGCACCAGCGCAGCTCGGCGAAGTCCCGGCAGTGATCCAGGTGCACGCCGACCTCCGCGTCGGCGTCCGCGGCGGCCGCCAGCGCGACGGTCGCCAGCAGCCGGCCCGCGTGCCGGAAGTGGCTCGATCCCGCGAGCAGCAGCACCGGTGCCCCGGTCCGCTCCCCCGCCCGCACCACGGCCTGCACCTGCTCCAGGTTGTAGGTGGCGAACGCGCCGAGCGCCCACCCGCCATCGGCGGCGGCGCGCAGGGTGGCCGTCCCCCGGCTCAGCACGCGGCCTCCCGGAGCCTGCGCACCGCATCGCGCAGGCCGTGCTCGTCGCCCACGTTCCCCGCGAACACGCCGTAGGGCACGCCGGTCGCCGGACCGGACACCGGTTCCCAGATCGAGGCGGTGCCGGGCAGCAGCGTGCCGCGCGACCACGCCCGGCGGATGCCGAGGCCGCCGGTCGCGACGTCCGAGGAGGTGATGCCGCCCTTCGCCAGCACGAACGCGGGCCGGACCTCGGCGAGCACCGACCGCACCACGGCGACCAGGGCGGCGCTGACGGTGCGGGCGATCTCCAGGCTGTGCTCGGCGTCGCGGCCGCCGACCAGCTCGCGGCTGGTGCGCAGCACGACGTCCTCGGCCGCCCCGGCGCGCAGCAGCGCGACGACGCGGGCGGTCAGCTGCGCGATGTGCTCGGCGCAGGCCGCCGGATCGAGCACCCGGGCCACGTCGAGCTCGGCCTCGGCGCTGCGGCCGTCGGCGTGCAGCGCGGCGAGCTGGCGGGTGGTGAGCCCGACGTGCGAGCCGACGACCACCAGCCCGCGGCTCGACCGGTCCCGCGCATCGTCCGGGCCCGGTTCGGCCGCGCGCAGGTCCGCCGGGTCCGCGGGCGGGTGCGCGCGCTGGCCGGTGCGCGCCCGCACGAACGACGGGCCGGTGCGGTAGACGAACCGCCCGCCGTCCGCCTCGGCGCGCAGCAACCCGGCGACGAGCACCCGCAGGTCCTCGTCGGTGGCGGCGTCGGCGACGACCGGCAGCCCGCCGGTGATTCCGCCGAGGATGCGGGCGACCGCCGCCGGCCCGCCGGAGCGCAGCTCGGCCAGCGGCACCGCGGTCACCGCGTCCCGCGGGACCCGGCCACCGGTCTTCTCCGCCACCCAGTCCCGCAGGTCGGAGCTGCGGTAGCCGAAGGTGCGGTCGCGGGCGAACTCCGTCTCACCGACCGGCACCATCCCGTCCACGGTCCGCATCCAGTGCACCGAGTCGACGGTGATCCGCCCGGGTTCGATCAGGGCGGGGACCAGCAGCACGCCGTCCACGTCCTGCCCGGCGGCCGCGCTCTCCGCACCGAGGACGTCGGTCTCCAGCGGGAAGTGCCCGCGCAGCGTCGAATCCCCGCGGCTGGCGAAGGCGCAGTCGACGCCGAGGTCGCGGGCGACGTCGAGCGCGGCCCGCGCGACCTCCCGGTTGGTCCGGGCCGCGTCCTGCGGCGCGAGGCTGCGCGTGTTGGTGAGCACGAAGAAGCCCGGGGTCTCCTGCGCGAAGGCCCACTCCAGGTCCTCGCGGGTCCAGACGGTGAGCACCGGCAGGTCCCGGATGCTCTGCGTGCCGGTGGGATCGTCGTCGAGCACCACCACCCGGCGTCCGGCCGCGACCGCCGCGGTCAGCTCGGCGGCCGGGACGTCCCGCGGTTCGGGGGCGTCGGCGAGCAACCGCTGCTGGGAGATCGTCATCTCAGGACTCCAGCTCCTTCAGCGCGCGCACGATCGCGTCCCCGGCCTGCACGGTGGAGGCCGAGCCGCCGAGGTCGGGGGTGCGGCCCGCCGGGTCCCGCAGCGCCGCGTCCACGGCGCGTTCGACCAGCGCGCCCGCGCGCACCGCGCCCTCGTCGCCGCGGCGCCGCCCCAGCCAGTCCAGCATGAGTCCCGCCGAGAGCACCGCGGCGACCGGGTTCGCGATGCCCTGCCCGGCGATGTCCGGCGCCGAACCGTGCGAGGACTGGAACAGGCCGTGCTCGTCGCCCACGTCGCCGCTGCCCGAGAGCCCGAGACCGCCGACGGTGGCGGCGGCGAGGTCGGAGATGATGTCGCCGAACATGTTCTCGGCGACCAGCACGTCCAGCGACTGCGGGCGCTGCACCTGGTAGGCCGTCATCGCGTCCACGTAGGCGTGATCGCGCTGCACGTCCGGGTACTCGTCGGCGACCGAGTCGAAGACCTCGCGGAAGAACGCGTAGCTGGACAGCACGTTCGCCTTGTCCACGCAGGTCACCTTCGCCGGGCGCGCCGGGTTCGCCGCGTGCCGGGAGCGGGCGAGCTCGAACGCCTGCCGCACCACCTTCTCGGTGCCCCGCCGAGTGATCACGATGGTGTCGGTGGCGACCTCGCCGCGCACGTTCGTCCCGCCTTCGCGGGAGGCGTAGAGGCCTTCGACGTTCTCCCGCACCACCACGTAGTCGATGCCGTCACCGCGGGTCAACGGCTGCGGCAGCGCCGGGATCGAGTGCACCGGGCGGATCCCGGCGTAGAGGTCGAGGCCGAAGCGCAGCCGGAAGATGACGTCGCCGTTGACCTCGCGGCCGTCCGGATGGCGCGCCTCGGGCAGGCCGATCGCGCCCATGTAGATGGCGTCCGCGGCGGCGCAGGCCGCGTACTGCTCGTCGGGCATGGCGATGCCGGTGCGCTGCCAGCGCCCGGCGCTCGCGTCGAGCTCCTCGAAGTCGAGGCCGAACCCGCCCAGTTCGGCGGCGGTCGCGGCGACCTTGAGCGCTTCGGCGGTGGTCTCGGGCCCGATCCCGTCCCCGCCGAGCACGGCGATCCGGTAGGTGGTCATGCGATTCCCCTTCGGTAGCAGCGAATTCGGTGGCTCACAGCAGGACCCACAGCAGGCTCACCCCGGCCATCGAGGTCACCGACAGCACGGTGTGGCTCAGCGTCCACACCCGCAGGTTCTCGCCGACGGTCAGGCCGAAGTACTCCTTGCTGAGCCAGAAACCGGCGCTGTTGACGTGCAGCAGGAACGAGGATCCCGCGCCCGCGGCCAGCACCAGCAGCGCCAGGTGGACCGGGTCGAGCGCGCCGACGCTGGGGGCCACCAGCGGGGGCCCCGGGCCCCCCCCCCCCCCGGGGGGGGCCCCCCGGGGGGCCCCCGGCGCACACCGCGGACAGCCCCCAGGGGCGGGTGGCCGCGGTGCTGGCGCTCCGCGAGCAGCTCGACCACCGGGCCGGGCACTACGGCACGGCCAGCAGCGCGCAGGGAGCGGTCCCCGGCGTGCGCGACTGACCGGCGCGGTGCCCGGCCCGGCGGTATGGCCACGCCGGGCGGCGCGGACGCGGGGGCGCCGCCCGGCTGGGCGGCTCGGCACGGGGGGCACCCGCGCCGCGCCTCGGGACGGGGGTGGACGCGGCGGGTCGGGTCGGTGCCGAGCCGGGTTCGGAGAGCCATGCCATCGATGATGTTCGAGAATTATTCGATCCGCGATAATTCGATGGAGTGACATTCCTGTGCCGCGCCGAAGATCGCGGCCAGAATCGGATCCATGGACGAGATGCGAAGCGCCGCGGACCCCGGCTCGACAGGGCGAGCGCCCGGCGGCCCGGAACAGGACGACCGCCAGCTCGACGACCGCCAGCCGTGCACCGAACCGAGCCCCATGGTCCGGCGGCACCTGCTCGCGGGCGAGCTCCGGGAGCTGCGGCACGCGGCGCGGCTGACCCACGCCGACGTGGCCCAGCGGCTGGGCTGGCCGCAGGCGAAGGTGAGCAAGATCGAAGGTGCCCGCCAGCAGGTCGGGGTGGAGGCGGTCATCGCGCTCGCCGACATCTGCCACGCGGGCTCCGACCGGCGGGACCGGCTGGTCGAGCTGGCGCACTCCGCGCGAGGCCGCGGTTGGTGGGAGGCGTACCGGGACGTCCTGCCCCCGGACGTCCGCCGGCACGTCGGGTTCGAGGCGGAGGCGGTCGTGGTGCGGGCGTTCGCCGTCGAAGAGCTCCCCGAGCTGGTGCGGACGGACGAGTACGCCGCAGCGGCCGACGACGCCCGTGCTCCGGAACGCTCGTCGGACGCGGCCGAGCGGTCGCTGGAGGTGCTGCGGCGCAGGCGGCGCCGGGTCGAACGTGGCGCGCTGGCGCTGGACCTGGTCCTCGCCGAGTCGGCCCTGCGCCGCGAGGTGGGCGGCCCGGAGGTGCTGGCGCGGCAGCTGGACGCGCTGCGCGGGCTCGCGGAACTGCCGACGGTGGCGGTCCGGGTGCTGCCGTTCAGCGCCGGCGCGCTGGCGACGGGGGCGCCCTTCTCGGTGCTGTCCTTCGAACTCGACCTGCCCGAGGTGGTGGTGACCTCCGCCGCCGGGGCCACCGAGCTCGCCGACGACCCGGCTTCGGCGGGGGCGCACCACGAGCTGCTGCGGCGCTTGGCGGCGGCCGCGCTGCCACCCGAGGAATCGGTCCGCTGGCTCCGCGCGGAAGGGAGCCCCGCGATGTCCGGGTGACCGCGCGGGGCGCGTGCGGTGATTGGGGCGGTCGTCCGGACCGTGCCCTCGACGGCGGTTGACCTGGAGCTCTGCGCCGTGGTGGAGGCCATGCGGGTCGCCGTGTACCCGCGGTTCATCGTGCGTTAGGCTGAAATCCCGTGGGAGCGACGGATTCAGCCGTCCTGCCAGCGCAGATTCATTCAGCCCGGCGACGGCTTGACCACGGGGAGCCTTCTTGGTGCCGCAAACACGCACGATCAAGCACGTGTTCGTCACAGGAGGTGTCGCCTCCTCACTCGGCAAAGGCCTGACCGCGTCGAGCCTCGGCGAACTCCTGACCTCCCGCGGACTGCGGGTGACGATGCAGAAGCTCGATCCTTACCTCAACGTCGACCCCGGAACGATGAACCCGTTCCAGCACGGCGAGGTGTTCGTCACCGAGGACGGGGCCGAAACCGACCTCGACATCGGGCACTACGAGAGGTTCCTGGACCGGGACCTCACCAAGAACGCGAACGTCACCACGGGGCAGGTCTACTCGGCGGTCATCGCGAAGGAACGCCGGGGTGAGTACCTGGGTGACACCGTGCAGGTCATTCCGCACATCACCGACCAGATCATCGCCCGCATCCGCGCGATGGCCGAACCGGACGAGGACGGGCGCACGCCCGACGTCGTGATCACCGAGGTCGGTGGCACGGTCGGCGACATCGAATCGCTCCCGTTCCTGGAGGCGTGCCGCCAGATGCGGCACGACGTGGGCCGGGACAACTGCTTCTTCCTGCACGTGTCGCTGGTGCCGTACCTGGCGCCGTCGGGCGAGCTCAAGACGAAGCCGACCCAGCACTCGGTGGCCGCGCTGCGCAACATCGGCATCCAGCCCGACGCGCTGGTCTGCCGGGCCGACCGCGAGCTCCCCGAGGACCTCAAGCGCAAGATCGCGCTGATGTGCGACGTGGACTCCGACGGCGTCGTCGCCTGCCCGGACGCCCCGTCGATCTACGACATCCCGCGGGTGCTGCACGGCGAGGGCCTGGACGCGTACCTGGTGCGGCGGCTCGGACTGCCGTTCCGGGACGTCGACTGGACGGTGTGGGGCGACCTGCTCGACCGCGTGCACAAGCCGACCGAGCGGGTGCGGATCGCGCTGGTCGGCAAGTACGTCGACCTGCCGGACGCGTACCTGTCGGTCACCGAGGCGCTGCGCGCGGGCGGGTTCGCGCACCGCGCGAAGGTCGAGATCGCCTGGGTGCCCTCCGACGAGTGCGACACCGATGCGGGGGCGGCCCACGCCCTGGCCGGCATGGACGGCGTGCTGATCCCCGGCGGCTTCGGCGTGCGCGGGATCGAGGGGAAGCTGGGGGCGATCCGCTACGCCCGCACGCACGGCATCCCCACCCTCGGCCTGTGCCTCGGCCTGCAGTGCATGGTGATCGAGGCGGCCCGCTCGCTGGCCGACCTGAAGCGGGCGAACTCCGCCGAGTTCGAGGAGCCCTGCCAGCACCCGGTGATCAGCACGATGGCCGATCAGCGGGACGTGCTCTCCGGGGACCGGGACATGGGCGGCACGATGCGGCTCGGTTCCTACCCGGCGAAGCTGCTGGAGGGGTCCGTGGTCGCCGAGGCGTACGGCGAGACCGAGATCGCCGAGCGGCACCGGCACCGCTACGAGGTGAACAACGCCTACCGCGACCGGCTGACCAAAGCCGGCCTGGTGTTCTCGGGCACCTCGCCCGACGACCGCCTGGTGGAGTTCGTGGAGCTGCCGCGCGAGCAGCACCCGTTCTTCGTCGGCACGCAGGCGCACCCGGAGCTCAAGAGCAGGCCGACCCGCCCGCACCCGCTGTTCGCCGCCTTCGTCCGGGCCGCCGTCGACTACCGCGCGGCGGAGCGGCTTCCGGTCGAGCTGTCGGACAACGTGGAAGCCGGGGTCTGATCCGGCCCGTAGGGTGACGCCGTGAGCGCAGCGAATACGAACGGCACGGGTAGTGGTGGTGGCGACGTCCAGCGGACCGACGGCACGCACGAGTTCGCCACCGTCGCGTCCCAGGACGTGTACGTGGGCAAGATCCTCGCGTTGCGGGCCGACGAGGTCGCGATGCCGGGCGGTGGCCAGGCGCGGCGCGAGGTCGTCGAGCACCTCGGTGCGGTGTCGATCGTCGCGCTCGACGCGGACGACCGGGTCGTGCTGATCCACCAGTACCGGTACCCGGTGGGGCGGCGGCTCTGGGAGCTGCCCGCCGGGTTGCTCGACGTCGCGGGGGAGGACCCGCTGCGCACCGCGCCGCGGGAACTCGCCGAAGAGGTCGGACTCGCCGCCGAGGACTGGTCGGTGCTGGTGGACATCGCTTCGTCCCCGGGCTTCACCGACCAGAGCGAGCGGGTGTTCCTGGCCCGCTCCCTGACCGAGGTGGGCAGGCCGCCTGCCGCCGGTGACGAGGAAGCGGACCTGGTGGTGCGCTGCGTCCCCTTCGACGAGGCGCTGCGGATGGTGTTCGCCGGGGAGATCGTGAACGCTCCCGCGGTGTCCGGACTGCTGGCGGCGGCCGCGGTCCGGTCCGGTCGTGCCGAGCCGCGATCCGCGTCGGCGGAGTGGCTCGACCGCCCGCACCGGTTGGCCGAGCGGTTGCCCGGCTGATGGGAAGCCGTCCCGCGCAGAGCTGATGTGCAGCGCCCCACTCGATCGGTCGATCGAGGGGGGCGTTCGGCTGTGCGCGGTCGGTTCCGGCGGAGGTGACCGGGGCGGGTGCGCGTGGACGCTCCGCCACCGGAGCGGCGGGCCCGGCGCCGCGCTGAACTCGATTCCACTCGCAGGCCCGGGACCGCGGGAAACTCCGACGACCGGGACCGGGGGGACTCGGCAGCAGGGACGACATGTCACCTGTCGCTTCGAGTTGATCTTGCAGCTGTCCGTGCGGCAGCCGCACCCGGCGAGCGACGCCATCCCGACGCCCAGCCTCGATTCAATCGCCCGATCCATGTCGAGGTCCGCTCGCCCGGACACCCACCCCCGCCCGGCGGCCGGCCCGATCCGGTGGTCCGGCTCGATCTGGTGGTCCGGCTCGGCCCGGTTGTCCGGCTCGGCCCGGTTGTCCGGCCCGGCCCGGTGATCCCGCCCAGTCCGCCGGCACGGCCCGATCCGGCGGCCGGACCCCGATACGGCCGACCCCGCCTCCCGATCCGATCACCCGGCTTTCTCCGGACATCGGCTCCATCCGGGCGTTCAGACGCGGACCGGAGCTCTACGCCGGCGGATCGACCCGTGCGGTTCGCCGCCGATCGGATGCCGGTCCGAACGCTCCCGCGCGGCACCAGCCGCACCGCCCGAGCACGACCGGCTCAGGACCGCAGCACGCGCCCGTTCGAGTCGGTGCTCTCCGTGCTGAGGATGACGATCCCGTCGATCACGCACCAGATGATGGAAGCGATGGTGCCCAACCCGCAGAAGATCAATCCGCCGAGGGTGAACAGCAGCAGCTGCGCGACCGCGATCCCGGTGTGCCCGGTGTAGAACCGCCCGACCCCGAACGGCAGCAGGATCTGCAACAACCCCGCCCCGAGCTTGGACTTGTCGGACAGCGCGACGTCCTCGTACGGGTTCCGCGGCATGCCGTACGGCATCGGGGCGCCCTGGCCCCAGCTCGGCCCGGGTTGGGGAGGTGCCGCCGGGTAGGGGGCCGCGCCTCCGGCGGGGCGGGGTGCTCGGGGCGGGGGGCTCCTAACAGCGTCCCCGCCGATTCCCGTTGCGCCGCGTCGAAATCGGCGGCGTCCCGGTGCAGCCGCGCCAGCAGCACGTCCAGGTCGCGGA